>JABDLA010000169.1 GCA_013001965.1 Flavobacteriaceae bacterium
TTTCTTGCTGATAATTAGTTAGTTCCATAAAAAAAAATGATTTATTTTTTCTGGTTTGCCTTTCTTTTTTGTATTTTCATCGGATATTTGATGCATTTCATCGATTATATATAATAATATTAACCTACTAAAGAGTGAGAAATGGAGATACCCAGATCGTCTATTTACTTGAAACTCAGCATTTTAATAATTTTATTACTGAGTAATTTCATAGGCAGTGCACAAATTATGCAGCTTGAAATTATCGGTGGTGCTGTAGTCATCGAAAGTTCAACAATTACCATAAATGCAGGAAATAGTCTGGATTTTAGGATTACCAATGTTGAAACTACGAATTGTTCAAATTTAAAAATTAAGGATGTCGATATTACGAATACTACCGACTTCACTATTACCCCGAATAATCCAAAAGGCAATATCAAACCAGCTGACTGTCCGGGCGGTAAGAAATTTCTTGACTTCGAAATAGGAAATATCAATAGTTCATGTACTACGACAAGTACATTAATTACTATTGAAATAAAAAATCAGGCTGACTTTACATTCACATTAGTAGTAAATTCATCTCCAGTGATTTCCGTTTTAGGCGGAAGCCCATTGGCCGATATAAATGATGGGGACACCACAACAACAGCCACTAACGGGACCTTTTTTGGAGTAGTGGAGGAGAATGCTTCGGTGACTCGAAATTTTATAATTTCCAATACTGGAAATTGCCCATTGGACGTAAGCGCCATCACGAGTTCATTAAGTGATTTCGCTGTTGCCCCGTATGTGTTATTGCCAAATTATACTCCAGCATTTTTAACCGTAAGCATTGATCCGGGATCTTTTATTATTTGCATCATCACGTTTACCGGACCTGTTGCGGGCTCAGGCACTCTGACCTCCACCATAAGTATATCAAATACCGATAATACCACCTTTACATTTGACGTAAGTGCTGAAATGTTCGATTTTGACATTCCCGGTCCGGGAGGCATTACCGCCGATTTCAGGCTATGGTTGAAATCCAGTCGAGGGATCACCCAAAGTGCATCAAAAGTTTCGCTATGGGAGGATTTGGGATCCAATGGAAAAGACGCGTCACAAGCCGTATCGGCAAACCAGCCAACCTTTTTAGATACAGCCGCGGATAATATTAATTTTAATCCGGTGATCAAGTTTGAGAATGATGGCGCGAGTATTGAACAATATTTAGAGAATACGTCCAATGGTTTTTATAGTCAGGATATTTTTATTGTCATGATCCCTGACGCTACCATGACGAGTGCATCCTCAAGGAATACGATTTTTTCTGGCATAGCAGCAGGTCTTCCTGGGGATATTACAGGGGTTGGTTATGGAGATTATTCCACCGAATTTACTAATGAAACCCTGTCCTATAATCAGGATGTGGCGGCCGCAGGGGCATATAACGGCTATGCCGAGTTAAACAGCTCGTATTCAAATGCAGGAATTATAAATGTTAGAAATAATGATCCCATATTACCGACTGGTCAGGACATTCTGTTTAATTCATCACCACTAACAACCTCGGCTGTTGATGATATTCCCTTTGTGAATGTTGGATATTTAGATACAGTGCCTGATCCTGATGTGGTCTTCGGAACCGAATACCTTATTGGGAAGAATATGGATATTCAAGGGAACTTAAACGGACGGATAGCCGAAATATTCACATTTGCTGAACGCGTTCCGGATGCAGATAGGCAAAAAATTGAATCATATTTAGCCATAAAATATGGGGTTACATTGGGGGCTTCAAATGAGGCCCAAAAAGATTATGTCAATTCATTCGGGACTTCGGTCTGGGATATTTCGGCAAATGCAGGATATAATTATCACGTTGCTGGGATTGGACGCGATTCAATTTCAGATTTAAATCAAAAACAATCAAGAACTATAAATCTGATTAATGAAGTCACATTAGGTTTAAATGGCATATTTTCAACAAATAGTGCAAATACCAATGAATTTGAAAAAGATGGAGATTTTTTGGTTTGGGGGAGTAATAACGCAGCCTATACAGCCAGTGGATCTAATACAATAACGATCAGTACCGGCATTACCACCTCCCTTACAAGGATTTTAAGACAATGGAAAATAATAGAATCGACAGAATCTACCGGCGATGTAGGTAATGTTTTTGTCAGTATTCCTTCAGCGGCATTTAGTGGTTTTACATTGGGGTCTGATGAAGAGTATGCATTGATCGTGGCAGATTCAGATACTTTCGCCAATGGCGATATCATTGATGTCATTCCATTAAAATCAGATGGAGGATCCAATCTTCAAACCTGGTATGATTTTGACGGTACTAAATTTTTCACTTTTGGAAAAACTTCAAAATTATCAGGTGATCGGGCCATAAGTATTGCCAGTGGCGATTATTTAGTGGGGGAATATGCTCTTAATTTGAATATTGATGCTTTTACAATATCGACCTGGATAAAAAGTGCGTCTTCAGCAAATACAAGGACCATCATGGCTAAGGGAAGTAAATTACAGCTTCGATTAAATGCATCAGACCAGATAGAAGTTATGTTAGATGACAATGTGAATCCGAGGTTCACCTCAACCATGGCACTTAATGACGGTAAATGGCACCAAATAACTTTTGTATATAAAAGTGGAACCATATTTTTATATATAGATGGTGTTTTAGATAAGTCGGAACAAGACGTTGAACCGCCTACGCCTAATTATAATCACTTCTCTCTAGGTGCTTTATTCATAGATAAAAACAATATTATTAATCCATTTTTAGGAGAAATTGATGAGGTTTATGTCTGGGATCAGGAGTTAACTCAAGACCAGGTCAGGTATCTAATGAATCAGGAAATTGAGCGCTATGATAACTTGGGCACTGATTATGTCACCGGGAAGATATTACCCCAGGCCAGTTCAAGCAATGAGATAGATTCAATACCGTGGAGCAATCTTAGGGCATATTACGATTTTAATTCATTCTATGGATCTACCGTTGAGGGCTTAACTGATACCAGGAATTATCTTCGCCTTAAATATTTGAATAAGGACAAGTCTCTGGCAGACACTCAAACCCTTGCTTTACCTTACGTTTCAGCTTCCGATGGTGCCTGGGATACGGCATCGACCTGGAATAACAATAGTGTTCAGATGATACCCAATTCGCTGAGTCTTGATGGCACAACCTATATTGATTGGAACATCGTAGAAACCTCCCATAATATTACATCGGGCGACAGAGATATTACATTGTTAGGTTTAAAGAATAATTCAGGAACCATTACGATTGCAGATCCTATTGAAACTCAGGACGAGACTAATTCCGGACAAGGATTAACGGTTACTCATTACTTAGAGATCGATGGTGTTATCGATTTAATTGGTGAATCCCAATTGGTACAAACCGATGGAAGTGTCCTCGATGACGATAGTGGAGGGTATATTGAGAAGGATCAGCAAGGAACTTCAAACGGATTTAATTATAATTTCTGGTCATCATCAGTAGGGCCTATTGGTGGTAATACAGTTACACGGGGAACGGGTGTTTCCAGCGCAAATACTAACTTTACCATATCAGCAGTATTGAATGACGGCACAATATCGGGAGCCTATCAACCCATTAATTTTGACTCTTCATATACTGCAGCCGATTCCAATACACCTAGTTCACCAAGGACAATAAGTTCATTTTTCTTATATAAGTTTTATGGTGCAAGTGATGATTATAATGCCTGGACCTCCATCGATGAGACCACGTCTATGACAGTTGGAGAAGGATATTCGATGAAAGGGACTTCAGGAGCAACCAACATACTTACCGACTTTCAAAACTATGTATTTAAAGGACGACCCTATAATGGTGATTTAACATTAGCGCTTGACAAGTCCTCAGGCGATGTCGACCGGTTGATCGGTAACCCATATCCTTCAGCCATTGATGCCACCGATTTTATCCTTGATAATTTAAGCATCGCCGATGGTGGAAACAATACGAACGGCACGATTTTCAATGGTGCTTTATATTTCTGGAATCATTTCGGAGAGGAAAATTCACATTATTTAAGCGAGTATGTAGGTGGCTATGCCACACGAAATTTAACTGGAGGAGCAGCTGCTATTTCTAATAATAGTCTGATAAATAATACATCTGATAGTGGTAATCCTGCAGTAGGAATGAGTGTCCCTGGGCAATACATTCCAGTTAATCAAGGCTTTTTCGTATCAACAGCTTTAGATGGTTTTGATAATGATGACGGACTCCCAATCAGTACTGTAGATGGAGGAAACATTGTATTCAAGAACAGTCAGCGTGTCTTTGTGCGAGAAAATACTTCCACCTCCATATTCATGGAAGCACCACCCACCGCAACAGCTATTTCTCCACGCATGATGAGTGATGATCAAACGAATGAAAATGAAGATCCGCCTATAATTCGATTAATGTACGACTCTCCAAAGGGCTATCACAGGCAAATTGTGATCGGGGTAAAACCACTGGCAACAGATGGATTTGATCTAGGCTATGATGCTTTTATCGCCGATATCAATGTGGAAGATATGTATTGGATATTGGACGAATACAAACTTGTGATTCAAGGCGTGAATAAATTTGATGAATCTCAAGAATTTCCATTAGGGTTGATCGTATCCGAATCTGGTCTGGTCCGGATCAGGATTCAGGCCTTAGAGAATATACCCGCTAACCTTGATCTATATATTAAAGATGAATTCACAGGCATGACCCATTCATTAAATTCTGATCCCTTTGAACAATTTTTGGAAGCAGGGGATTACAATGAACGATTCAAACTTGTTTTTCAGCCGAATTCGGTAACTGAAAACACTGCAATCCCTGTATTTCAATTGATGACATTTTTTGATTCTGATACATCAGCCATTATTATTGATGTTCCTGATGATGTACAGGTTAATGAGGTCAGCCTCTTCTCTATTGCAGGTCAACGTGTTCTTTTTAGAAATGTATTTAACAGAGATTCGGGTTTTATTTCAATACCCGCTGAGTTTGATACAGGTGTTTATATCGTTCAAGTAAGGACCGAAAATAGTGATTTCCATAAGAAACTATTAATTGACTAAAGGCTTATAGCGCTTACAGTCTTATCTGCTTTAATCCCATTTCGAAACTGACACTCAGCATCAGGGGTTTCGGTAGTTTAATATGTTGACCAATCAAGATGTCGAGTAACATATAAAAAGAGGAGAAAAGTATTTTCCACAGGATTATTTCTCTGTAAGTCCACTATTGGGCCGCTTTCCTGCTTGATGGAGGGATACAATCCGGTTTAAGTTGTAATTTCCGGAACAATTTCAACACAATGCTTGTAGATATCTTAAAAGCTTCATACATTTGCCCCGTTGTGTTGAGAGTTCGATAAATTCGGACTCTAGTAGTTAAACCGGATAAATTTCGGTACTACCAATGAGAAGCTTTCCTTTTTTTGAGAAATCAAAAATCTGAAGGCTTTTTTGTTTTATTATATTAATTCGAATGATGCTTTTAATAAAAAAATTAAAACCCCCACCTGTAAAGGCAAGGGTTTATAGGCGTGACCTTATTGGTTTATAACTCTAATTAGATATGATCTTTTTTGTAAACTGACCTTGCGAAGTCGATAGATTAAGCAATAACAATTGATTGCTCATTTCCGATAGATTGAGTTTCGACTGTCCTGTTGTTCCCTTTATATAATTTATATTTTCAACCTTCAAAAGTTGAACACCTTTCATATCGAATAATTCTATTTTGATTTTTGTGTCATAATTAAATTTATATCGAATATTGATTTCAGCATCGAATGGTACGGGAAAGATGTTTATCTCGTCAACCTGGTCAATCCCGCCTATATTTTCACATCCATCAGGTATGCCGTTATCGTTGTAGTCTATGGTATCATCTTGCCCAGGACAAAGATCGTCGGCATCACAAACACCGTCACCATCACTGTCGGGACAATCGTCATCATCGCAGCCATCCGGAATACCGTCACCATCAGAATCTAAACCATCATCAAATCCCGGGCAGATATCATCATCATCGCAAACGCCGTCTTCATCGCTGTCAGGACAATCATCGTCCGGATCTTCCGGACAGTCAGCACCCTTGGTTACACCATGTACGATAATGTAGAATTCTGTCCCATCAGCAGGAAGGGTTACTTCATAGTTTTCGACCTCATCAAAGCCTGAATCGGTAAAGGTGTATTGGCCCGGCGCAACGGTCTCAGCACCGGAATTATTAGTTGGATACGGGGTATCACCTATATAAATGTGAGCTTCACTAAGCACATAACCATCCAAATTATAATTGAAAGTTATGGTGTTGTCGATGTTATATGTTATGACAACGGAACCGACATCAGTTCCTTTTGATAAGTCGCATTGACCTGCACCCGAATATATGTCGAGTTCATAAGAAGGCTGTCCGGTTTCCGAAGAAAAATCTAACAAAGTAGTCCAGCCCCAACGATTGAATTGTGGTATGAAACACGTACTTCCATCGTCGGCTGTTGACGGATCATCATCATCATTGAGAAAAGCAAAAGCGGTTTCGCTTTCGCACTCATCCATAATGGGATGTACATTATAAGCATAAAGGTCGGTTGATATTAAAGCAATTACGAAAAATGCGAGACAGCATTTCTCCAGAGTAGTAAATTTCATAATTAAAGAGGTTAAGTTTATACCCTAATTTACCTATTACTTTGTT
>JABDLA010000177.1 GCA_013001965.1 Flavobacteriaceae bacterium
AGGTTCTTTTAAATTCAGCCGGCGCAGAGATATCCAAATTGTATTGACCGTTCTTCAAAGCGTCAAAATACCCTATAAATCCATGCAAATTGAGCACATAATTATCGGGTTCAATATTCGTCCCTGATGGTGAGAAAGGCGTTGGAATTGTGCCTCCTTCAATATCGTAAGTATCGTTTACGTAATACGTAATTTTATCCAGTTGTTCCCCATTTTTTATCAGCCAGGTATTGGTATCTGTCCGGTTAACGCCCAATTCATTACCGGCATAATCAAAAGCTTTAAAATCATCGATGAAACTTCCAAAATCACTTACGGAATAGGTTCCTTGTACAACTTTTGGCAATCTGTAAGTAACAGATTCTGTTGTAAATCGCCCGGGATTAATCACAACAGGTACCTTATCATCAGTGACCGCCATAAGATCGATATAAGTATTGATAGGATTGTCGGTTGCAAGATCATTGATGGATTTGGTTGAGCCACAAGAAGCAAGTAAAATGCTAATGCAGAAAATGGAGATTATTCGTTTCATTTGAACTGAAAATTAATTTGTCAATATTGAGTCGCAAAAATAATACCCTGCCCCATATTAATTGTATAAGTTTTTGTTAAATTCATGAATCCTTATATTCGTGCAATGGAATTGCCTCTCATTAGCATATTGACCCCATTTAGGAATACGGCTCAATTTTTACCCGAATGCTTAGATTCCATTATAAATCAAAGCTATCAAAATTGGGAATTACTCATCGTTGATGATGGATCTACAGATATGAGTTATGAGCTTGTGAACCGTTATGCAGACAAGGATTCACGTATTAAGCTTTTTAAAAATAAGGGAAAAGGTATTATCGCAGCTTTGCGACTGGCATTTGAGAAAAGTCATGGTGATTTAATAACTCGGATGGACAGTGATGATATTATGCTTCCGAATAAACTTAAAATCCTGTCAGACAATTTGCTAAGATCAGGTAAAGGCCATGTTGCCGTTGGGCAGGTAAACTATTTTTCAGATACAGGTATCAATGCGGGCTATCGTAGTTATGAACAGTGGTTGAACAGACTCACAGAAACCGGCCAGAATTATTCTGAAATCTACAAAGAATGCGTTATTCCTTCACCCTGCTGGATGATCTATCGTGAAGATCTTATTAAATCGGGGGCATTTGAACCAGATCGCTACCCGGAGGACTATGATCTCACCTTCAGATTTTATGCCAATAGAATGACATGTATACCGTGTTCGGAGGTATTACACCATTGGCGCGATTACGCCAGCAGAACATCGCGAACGCATGAGCATTATTCCCAGAATTATTTTCTCGATATCAAATTGCATTATTTTTTAAAATTAGATCATCAAAAGAACAGGCCGCTTGTTATTTGGGGGGCCGGATTTAAAGGAAAATCAATAGCGAAATCATTAATTGAATTTGAAATTCCTTTTGATTGGATTTGTGATAACCCGAATAAAATTGGCCGAAAAATTTATGACAAACCTTTAAAACCTTTTAAATACCTTGCATCCGTAAACGACCCGCAAAGTATCATTACCGTGGCCAATGCTGAAGCACAAATTGAAATTCGTGCTTATTTAGCTGACCAGCACATGCAGCCCATGCAGGATTATTTCTTTTTTTGTTAAGCAAAATCTAAAAATAATCCTAAAACTAAAGGGCTTTCAGAAAATAAAGCAATTTTTACGTTATGTTTGTGTAATTATTCAATTCACTACCGAGAATGCAGTTTAAACACCCTGAAATTCTTTTCGCTTTATTGCTGCTTTTAATTCCGATAATTGTTCATTTATTTCAACTGCGGCGATTTAAAAAAGTAGAATTCACCAACGTCGAATTTCTCAAAAAGGTTAATATTCAAACACGAAAAAGCCAGCGGTTGAAGAAGTGGCTGACCTTAATTTCACGCCTTTTGCTTTTAGCCTGTATCATTTTTGCATTCGCACAGCCTTTTACATCGGAAAATATTGGTACAAATACCAAAAGTGAAACTGTAATTTATCTGGATAATTCGTTTAGCATGCAAGCCAAAGGAGAAAAAGGCGAATTATTGAAACGGGCCATTCAGGACCTGTTGAATTCAGTCGATGATAAGGAGGAAGTCAGTATTTTCACCAATGATCTCACCTTTAGAAATGTACCGCTAAAGTCCATTCGCAATGAGCTGCTTCAAATCCAATACACAAACACTCAATTAGATTATGATGCCGCCTTTCTTAAAGGCAGTAAATTATTTAGTAAAGGCAATGATGTTTTACGAAATTTCGTCTTGTTATCTGATTTTCAGCAAAATAGAAAATTACCAACAGTGATAAATGACAGCCTGATAAAATCATATTGGGTGCAACTTGAGCCCGTTGGACGTTCCAATATAAGTATCGATAGTGTATATATGGTCAAGTCGAATTCAAGTACAATCGAATTAAATGTTGTGGTCAATCAGCAAAACACTCAGGTTGAAAACATGCCTGTTTCGCTTTATAACGGAGATGATTTGATCGCTAAAACGGCTGTTGCCAATGGTTCATCATCAATAGCAACATTTACCATTGCAAATAATGCTAAAATCAACGGTAAAATTACAGTGGATGATGCCATGCTGCAATTTGATAATTCGCTTTATTTTAATATTAATGAAAAAGATAAAATAAAAGTATTGAGCATCAATTCGGCCGATGATAATTACCTGTCAAGTATTTTCACCGAGGATGAATTCGTATATCAATCGGTAGGTTTGAGTGATCTGAATTACAATGATATCAATAGCCAGAACCTTATTGTTCTTAACGAAATTACTAACCTGCCTACAGCCTTGATAAATGCTCTTAATTCATATGCATCTAATAACGGATTTATTATAATTATACCTTCAATTGATCCTAATATATCCTCTTATAATCAGATACTTGGACAATTAACAAATATTATATATAACCGGACTAACCCTCAGGAAAGACGGATCACCGGAATTAACTTTTCTCACCCCCTTTATTCGGAAGTATTCGACAAGGAAGTCACCAACTTTCAGTACCCGAAAGTTAACAGCTATCTCACTATTAATTCAAGCAACAGCCCAATTCTAGAATTGGAGGATGGTAGTCCGTTTTTATTGCAAAGCAATAATACCTATGTTTTTACGGCAGCTTTGAATACTGAAAATTCGAATGTGATAAATTCACCACTGATCGTCCCTACCCTATACAACATTGGAAGGCAAAGCTTCAAACTGCCTAAATTGTATTTCACCATTGGAAATGACAACAGTTTTGAAATTAATACAAGCATTCAGCAAGATGATATCATAAAATTAAGATCATCAGACATAGAAATTATTCCTCAACAGCGTGCTTTGACTGATAAAGTTATGGTCTCAACTTCCGAGGCTCCTGCAATTGCAGGCATTTATGACGTAATCAGTGACAATGAAGTCATCGAAAATGTGAGCTTTAATTATAACCGAAGCGAGAGTGATCTCAATTATCATAATCTTGACAATTTGTCCAATGCTTCATTAAGTGATTCAATTCCCGAAGTTGTAAATTCAATAAAAAGTGCATCAAATATTAACGCACTCTGGAAATGGTTTGCTATTTTTGCACTGATTTTTTTGATATTTGAAATGCTCATTCTAAAATTTATTAGATGAATGTACTTATAAAATCAGCTACCATTGTCGATCCGAAAAGTGATTTTAATAATAAAACACGAGACATATTAGTTGAGAAAGGAGTCATTTCAAAAATAGCCGCCCGAATACCTAATCCACACAATTACAGAACGATACAGTTAGAAAACCTTCATGTTTCTCAAGGATGGTTTGATAGCAGTGTAAGTTTTGGCGAACCCGGGTTTGAAGAGCGTGAGACCATTGCCAATGGTTTAAGAACAGCGGCCTTGTCAGGTTTCACAGCAGTTGCAGTGAATCCAAATACATTTCCTGTGACATCGACCAGCTCTGATGTCTCATTCTTAAAAACAAAGGCGGGTCAAAGTCCGGTCGACCTTTTACCAATAGGAGCATTAACAAAAAATGCCAAAGGTGAATCTTTAGCCGAATTATATGATATGCAAAATGCAGGAGCTGTTGCATTTGGTGATTATCAAAGATCGATCGCTCATCCAAACTTAATGAAGATCGCTTTACAATATTCAGCAACTTTCGGTGGACTGATCTGTTCCTTCCCTCAGGATGATGAAATTGCAGGACAGGGCGTAATGCACGAAGATGAAACCAGTACACGATTAGGCCTTAAAGGTATTCCCGCTTTAGCCGAAGAATTGAGAATTGCAAGAGACTTATACTTACTGGAGTATACCAAAGGGAAGCTTCATATACCCACCATTTCAACTGCCGGAGCGGTTGATTTGATTAGAGATGCCAAGAAAAGAAAACTGAATGTTAGCTGCAGCGTTGCTGTCCACAATCTGACCTTTACCGATGAGGATTTAAAGGAGTTTGATTCAAATTTCAAAGTAACTCCTCCACTGCGTGCTCAAAAAGATAGTAAGGCTTTGATTGCCGGCTTAAAAGATGGGACCATTGACATGGTGACAACCGACCATAATCCTTTAGATGTGGAACATAAAAAGTTGGAGTTCGATCACGCTTCCAATGGAACCATAGGCCTGGAAAGTGCCTTCGGAGCATTGAATGCATTACTCGCAACAAAATCAGTAGTAAAATATTTAACGCGAGGACGAGAACGATTTGGGATCGAAGAGATTTCAATTAATGAAGGTAGCAAAGCCAATATAACACTTTTCAATCCTGATCTTAGCTATACGTTTTCAAAAGCCTCTATTCTATCTAAATCAAAAAACAGTATTTTTGATACCAAGGCACTAAAGGGTAAAGCCTATGGTGTTATTTGTAATAATAAGGTGGTGCTTTAATATCTAAAAGATGACAGAAGAAATAATTGAAGAGGGCAAAATTCCGGCAATTGTGTCTTATTTAACCATAATCGGGCTTATCATTGCGTACTATATGAATGGCGAAAAGAAAAATCCCTTTGCCTATTTTCATATGAGACAATCCCTAGGATTATGGTTGACATTTTTTGCGTTAGGATTTGTTATTTCAAGCTTCGACAGCTGGTTCGCAACCATAGGTTTTTATATGTTTTTTGGCGTATTATTCATCTATAGTTTCATGACAGCGGTATCAGGAAGAGCAGACCATACTCCCGTGGTTGGCAAATTTTTTCAAAAACTATTTTCAAGTATAGGTAAATAATGCTAGCTGAAAATCTTTCTCTTTACCACATTGTAAGACCGTCTTCATTAGAATCTAATGCACCGCTTTTGATCATGCTTCACGGTTATGGCAGTGATGAAAATGACCTCTTTTCTTTTGCTTCCGAATTGCCTAAGGAATTATTTATTATTTCACTGAGAGCACCATATGAGATGCAGCCGTTCGGAAACGCCTGGTATACCATTCATTTCGATGCACCACAAGGAAAATGGAACGATAATGAGGAAGCTGTTGAATCCAGGGATAAAATTTCAAAGTTTATCGATGAGGCATGTCTTGTATATCCTGTCGATTCAAACAATGTAAGTTTGTTAGGATTCAGTCAGGGCACAATTTTAAGTATAGCCACTGCCTTGACATACCCCAAAAAAATAAAAAATGTCATTGGTCTTAGCGGTTATGTCAATCATGAGATTATTCCTGAAAACCTTCAGGATCATGACTATTCGCATCTTGATTTTTATTGTTCACATGGTACGGTAGACCAGGTGATCCCGGTAGAATGGGCGCGACAAACTGCACCCTTCTTCAAATCATTAGGCATTCGACATGTCTATAATGAATTTCCGGTGGGACATGGTGTTGCGCCTCAGAATTTCTATGATCTTAAAAACTGGCTGGAAGAGCGCCTATAATTATTGCTGAGGTGGATACAGCAAGGATTCCACGACCTTAAATTTTAGTTCTCTGTTTTCTGTGATCTCATAGGTGAGCAACATTTCTCCCCAGTAATCACCGTCAGAAAAATCGGCAATGATCCATTTATGATTGAGCAATCTCACCTTATTGATAAGCATTTTCCGGTCGGTCATCGAGGCATAAGGGACTAACGGATGCTCTCCTTTAGCTTCATTCAATCGATATAATTCGTCGCTTAAAAAAGGAATAAGCTCGGTTGTATCATAACCATCCCTTTCAAAATAACTCAATGCATCATCGTTGTTCTCTAAATTGAAATACAACAAATCAAGATTTTCATCTTCCAACTCAACGATCCTATTTTGATAGGTAGATTCATTCTCTTTCAAAGATGTAATATCAGTTTCGTACTTTTCAATAATATTTTTTGAATTGACATATTGAAAAATGACTAGTAATAAGGCAAAAACGAATAGGAATAGGTATAGATTTTTTTTCATCTTTTAAAGGGTTAGTTCAAGATTATCGTAGGCTAAATAAACGTTTTTAGGCAGCTTTTGTTGCACCTCATCATGAAATCCAAGCAAATGGCTGATATGAGTAAGATAAGCGCGTTCGGGCTTAACCAAGCTGATAAAAGCTAAGGCTTCCTCCAAATTAAAATGAGACTGATGCGGTTTTTCACGAAGGGCATTGATCACCAGTACTTTTACATCTTTGAGTTTTGTCAATTCCGAATCATCTATGGTTTTGGCATCAGTAATATATACAAAATCGCCAAAGCGAAATCCAAATACATGTACAAAATTATGATTCACATTTATTGGAATTACCTCCAATCCATTGAGCTCGAATGGTACATCGGTGATCTCAATTTCATTTACAGATGGAGCACCCGGATATTTATTGTCAGTATCGAAAACATAGGCAAATCGGGTCCTGATGGCTTCCAATACACGTTTATGAGCATAAATAGGCATATCGCCTTGCCTGAAAACAAATGGTCTAATATCATCAAGTCCGGCCACATGGTCGCTGTGTTCGTGGGTAAATAGAATACCATCCACTTTTTTGCATTTTGCCCTTAACATTTGATATCGGAAATCAGGGCCGCAATCAACAACATAACAATGATCATCCCATTCCACCATTACAGATACACGCAAGCGTTTGTCCTTCGGATTTGAACTTAAACACACGGGATGATCACTTCCAATAACCGGAATGCCCTGCGATGTCCCTGTCCCTAAAAAGGTAATTTTCATACTTTGCCTTAACTGAGATTAAAATTATATTTTATTATGATAATTACGATTAGAATCATCATTTAATTTGATTATTTCTGAATTAAAATCACTCATTTTTAGCTTTAAACAAAGAAATATCAATAACTTTCCCTATTAATTTGAGAAAATTCGGTATTAAAGAACAAATAATATGGGAATAATGGTTAAAAAGCTGACAATTATCAAATTTTATACTCAAATTAAATTATAAATTTACACATGCAGACTAATTACTTCAGCATATGAAAATTGGAATTCTTAAGGAAACTCAAAAAGGAGAACGTCGTGTTGCTATTTCTCCGAATATTGTGAAACAACTTATTGATAAAGAATTTGAGGTCATTGTTGAAGAAGATGCAGGGACCTCATCGTCATTTAAGGATTCTAATTATTTAAAAGCCGGAGCTATCGTTGAGAAACGCGGTGTTGTTTTTAAAGAGGCCGATGTCCTTGTAAAAATTAATCCCTTTGATGAGGATGATTTGAAACTGGTCAATAAAGGCCAGATCCTCATGAGCCAGTTGTTTCACAAATCACATCCCGAACTAATTGAAGCAATTTCGAAAACAGGGGCATCTGCATTTTCTATGGATGCCATACCACGAATATCCAGGGCTCAGGATATGGATGTCTTGAGTTCACAAAATAATCTCGCAGGCTATAAAGCCGTAATTCGCGGGGCCTATGAAATGACTAAAATATTCCCATTGATGATGACTGCCGCAGGAACCATTTCCCCTGCCCGCGTTCTGGTTTATGGTGTTGGCGTTGCCGGATTACAGGCCATAGCAACCGCGAAACGCCTGGGAGCTATCGTTGAAGCCACTGATATCAGGCCCGAAACGAAGGAACAAACAGAGTCTCTCGGTGCAAAATTCATTAGTGTTGACCATAATGGTGAAGAAACATCGGAAAAAGGTTATGCTAAAGTAGCATCTGAGGATTATGCAAGACGTCAGCAGGAAGCAGTAAATAAATCCCTTTTCGAAGCCGATCTCGTCATTACAACAGCCATGGTACCGGGAAGGAAGGCGCCGGTGCTGATCACAAAAGAACAGGTTGACCAAATGAAAAATGGCGCTGTTATAATCGATTTGGCGGCAGCACAAGGCGGTAATTGCGCTCTGAGCAAGATGAACAAAGAAGTCATCAGAAACGGTGTGAAAATCATAGGGACAACGATATCACCTGAAAGTGTTTCTACCAATGCCAGTGAATTATTTGCAAAAAATATGTATAACTTTATAATGCACCTTACGGAAGGGAACCAGTTTGAATGGGATTTTGATGAAGAAATTACAGATGAGACCCTCATTGTGCATAATGGAATTATTAGAAAAAATGGTAAAACGAACTAATTATGAATGAGATATTCGAACTCTTAAAGAACAATCTTCAATTAATATATATTCTAATTTTAGTGATATTCATAGGAATAGAAGTCATAAAACATATTCCTGCTGTCCTGCATACACCCTTGATGTCTGGCGCTAATGCGCTTAGTGGTGTTGTTATTGTTGGCGCAATTTTAGTCATGCTCAATTCTGATCCGGACGATTATATTGCGCTGGGACTTGGTTTTATGGCTGTTGTTTTAGGGATCATTAATGTTGTTGGAGGATTTGCAGTCACTAATCGAATGTTACAAATGTTTAAGAAAAATAAAAATTGAGTATGATATTAAATGTACTTTATCTGCTCGCTACCATCACCTTTATCTTTGGCCTAAAATTACTTGGGCATCCCGAAACAGCTAAAAAAGGGAACCTCATTGCCGCTTCAGGGATGGCCCTCGCCATTGTGGCTACTCTCATTTTTAATGAACATGAAGTATCAAAAAAGGTTTATACCCTAATCGGTATTGCAATTGTAGTTGGTGTAGTCATCGGATGGGTGATCGCTATACGGGTGAAAATGACTAAAATGCCTGAACTTGTCTCTTTATTCAATGGATTTGGAGGAGCCAGTGCCGCTCTCATCGGTGTCGTGGAATTTAGTCATACCGGTGATAATACCCTGCAGATGATTACCATTATTTCTGCTATTGTTATAGGTAGTTTAACCTTCTCAGGTAGTATGATTGCCTGGGCAAAATTAAATGGAATGATGTGGAAAGATATCAGGCTGCCGAAATACAACCTAATAAACAATATTATTTTTATTGGATTGATCGTTTTTGGAGCCTATATTGTTTGGAGCCAGACTGAGAGTATTTTCGTGGTCTATATACTATTATCAACGGCATTGATCTATGGCGTTCTATTTGTAATCCCCATTGGTGGAGCAGATATGCCAGTGGTTATTTCACTCTTAAACGCCTTAACTGGAATTGCAGCAGCGATTACAGGAGTTCTATATGGCAATATGGTGATGATGGTTGGTGGTATTCTAGTCGGTTCTGCCGGATTAATATTAACATTCGCCATGTGTGAAGGAATGAATAGGTCCCTGGTCAATGTTATTTTTGGACAATTTGGCGAGACGGAAACAGAAGGTGCAGAAGGCAGTGCAGCTGCATTAAAAGGTACGTATAAAAGCGCCACTGTAAGTGATGTGGCCATTTTAATGAATTATTCACAGCAGGTCATTATAGTTCCTGGTTATGGATTGGCTGTGGCGCAAGCGCAGCATGCCATTCACGAACTTGAACAAATATTGGAGAATAAAGGTATTAAGGTTAAATATGCCATTCATCCGGTGGCAGGTCGCATGCCCGGCCATATGAATGTGCTTTTGGCTGAAACCAATGTTGAGTATGATAAACTCGTTGAAATGGATGACGTAAATCCTGAATTTCCTAACACCGATGTCGTATTTGTTGTTGGTGCCAACGATGTTGTCAATCCTGCCGCTCACAACGATCCGTCAAGCCCAATTTACGGTATGCCTATCCTGGATGTTGAAAATGCAAAGCAGATCATTGTCAATAAAAGAAGTATGAAGCCCGGTTATGCAGGGATTGAAAATGAGTTGTTCTACAATCAAAAGACATCCATGTTATTTGGTGATGCCAAATCAGTGATTCAAGGTTTGATCACTGAATTAAAAGGAATGTAATTCAGATAAAAAGTCATCTACAATAATTTCTTACTTAATTCTTATCTTTTTCATATACTGAAATACGACTATATGTTTTTGTTTAAGTCACTATTTTAATACCTTTGTGTCATATCATGAAACCAATTCTGACACATGGAAATTAAGCTGAAAGGGGATAAAGAAATTGATAATATTCCTTCGTTAAAACAGAAAGCGCTTCGAATTAACCTCAATGCAGATATTTATGGAACTTTTGCCGAAATTGGTGCAGGACAGGAAACCGTAAGGCAATTTTTTAGAGCGGGTGGCGCCTCTGGTACTATCGCAAAGGCAATGTCGGCTTATGACAAAGATTTTAGTGACGCCATTTATGGAATTGGTGATGATGGCCGCTATGTGACCGAAGCTCGGCTTAAAAAGATGCTTGAACACGAGATCAATCTTATTGAAGAACGTATCACACGAGCTAAACATCCCAATAAAATCTTCTTTACTTATGCCAATACAGTAACGACCATCGATTTCGCCAAGCGCTATAAAGGTCATGGCTGGGTTGGAATAAAATATCAAATAGAGCCCGATCAGGAGTATAGTGAAATTATTCTCCACATTCGATTTAAAGAGAATGATGCAAGGTTACAGCAGGAAACGCTCGGAATTTTAGGGACAAACCTCATATATGGTGCTTTCTATAAATACAATCAACCGAAAAAATTACTGCGCTATTTATATGATCATCTTGATAAAGATCAAATTGAAATAGATACAATTAATTTCTCCGGACCATTATATGATGAGGTTGATAACCGACTTATGAGTTTACAATTAGTCAAAAACGGCATGACCGATGCGGTGATGTTCGATCCCGCCGGTAACAATGTGCTTCCGGCTAGAGTTCTTTATAAAAAGAACATTCTTGCGTTAAGGGGGAGTTTCCGCCCTGTAACCAAAGTGAACATGGATATGTATGAAAAATCATTAGAAATGTTCAAAAATGAAAATCGTGTCAACCAGGACAAGATCGAAGTCGTTTTTGAAATTACATTATCTAATTTACGGGCAGAAGGAGAAATTGACGAACAGGATTTTATGGACAGGGCTAAACTCTTATGCTCTCAGGGTCAGACGGTTCTGATTTCAAATTTCAAGGAATATTACAAACTTGTCGAATATTTCTCTCAATATTCAAAAAGCAGAATGGGCTTGTCCATGGGCGTTAATAATCTTATTGAAATTTTTGATGAAAAATATTACCGCCATTTGAGTGGCGGCATCCTGGAAGCTTTTGGTAAATTGTTCTTCAAGGACCTAAGAGTATACCTTTATCCAATGAAAAATGAGGATGGTACAATTACCAATAGTGAAAATCTTAAGGTACATCCTCGTATGAAAGAACTTTATAAGTTCTTCAAATACAATGGTAAGGTAGTTGACATCACCGATTATAATCCAGATGTTCTCGGAATTTTCTCAAGAACAGTCTTGAAAATGATCGCGAATGGTGAAGAAGGGTGGCAAGCCTTACTTCCTAAAGGGATCGCCGAATTGATCAAACAGCAAAGTCTGTTTGGTTGCGAAACCGAAGAGGTCATTCATAAAAACCCCTAAAGAACTACAATTGGCCGTTAAATCAGTCGGCTAAAATCTGCTCAGAGTGAATTTTTGCTTTCACCTTGTCAATGACCTTGGTGATGATCCCTTCAGCATCGATCACAAATGTTATTCGATGAATCCCGTCAAATTCACGACCCATGAATTTCTTCGGACCCCAAACTCCAAATGCATTGATGACAGTTTTGTCAACATCGGCCAGTAACGGATATTGAAATCCGAATTTATTTCTAAAATTAGACTGTCTTTTTTCCGAATCGGCACTAACACCAAGAATTTCATATCCATCTGCCTGAAGCTCATCATAATTATCATTTAAATTACAAGCCTCAACAGTACAGGTTGGTGTATTTGCCTTTGGATAAAAGAAAACAACCCATTTTTTGCCTTTATAATCTGTTGATTTGATCAAATTTCCGTCCTGGTCCTTGACCTCAAAATATGGAACCTTATCCCCTACTTTTAATGTATTCATATTGCTTAACTTTACGGCTGCAAATATAGGCTAATGACGAAACAAGAGAAAATAGAATTTGTTATAAAAACATTAAATGATCTGTATCCCGACACTCCAATCCCCTTAGACCATAAAGATTCATATACCTTATTGATCGCTGTACTTCTTTCGGCTCAGAGTACCGACAAAAAAGTTAACGAGATCACTCCAATCCTATTTAAAAGAGCCAATAACCCTTATGATATGGTAAAACTCAGTGTTGAAGAGATTCGTGAGATCATCAAGCCCGTTGGTCTTTCCCCTATGAAAAGTAAGGGAATTCATGGCTTATCAAAGATTCTTATTGAAAAACATGCTGGTGAAGTTCCTCAAAGTTTTGAAGCCCTTGAAGCCTTGCCAGCCGTTGGGCATAAAACCGCCAGTGTTGTCATGGCACAGGCATTTGATATTCCCGCCTTTCCGGTAGACACGCATATCCACAGATTAATGTATCGATGGGGATTAAGTAACGGTAAAAATGTTGTTCAAACCGAAAAGGACGCCAAGCGCCTTTTTCCAAAGGAATTATGGAATAAGCTTCATCTGCAGATCATCTATTACGGGCGTGAATATTCCCCCGCACGAGGCTGGGATCTCGAAAAAGATATCATTACACGTACCATTGGCCGAAAATCTGTAATTAAAGAACATTTGAAATAAAAAAAAGCTCCGATTTCCATCGGAGCTTTTCGCCAAAGTTTAGTTTAGAAGCGCTTCAAACTTTAATTTATTACAATTTATAACACTTAAAGCCTGAGAGTAACTAAGAAGAAAATTAACCGTTTCTTCACTCGGTTTTAGGTTTTCAGAATGTTTGTAATTCTTAGTGTAAAGTTTTGCCATATAGCTAACATTATTGTTTTTATTATCATATTAACGTAGCAAAACTTCATTTATTATATTAATTTGTTAAAATTATATTGTGTTTGTCGATAACCTTTCTCAAATTGATCAAGGCATAACGCATTCTACCCAGGGCCGTATTGATGCTAACCCCCGTATTTTCAGAAATTTCCTTAAAACTCATATCCTTATAAATACGCATGATCAGTACCTGTTTTTGGTCTTCAGGTAACTCCTCTATGAGACGTCGAACATCCTCCTCCACCTGGCTTTTTATAATGCTCTTTTCAGCATTAAGTGATGAATCACTGATCACTGAAAATATATTGAATTCGTCTGTATTATCGAATTTCGGCATCCGATTGTTCTTTCTGAAATGGTCAATGACCAAATTATGAGCAATGCGCATCACCCAAGGTAAAAATTTACCTTCTTCATTGTATTTTCCCAATTTTAAGGTACGGATCACCTTTATGAATGTGTCCTGAAAGATATCTTCCGTAACATCACGGTCATAAACCTTAGAATAGATAAAACTGTAAATTTTTTGCTTGTGCCGTTCTATTAAAATGGAAAGTGAACTTTCGTCGCCACCAACGTAGCTTTTAACCAAAACAGCATCTGTGATAAGTTCTCGTCTCATAATCATTACTTTTAACGCATAAACGTAGTTTACGCTTGGGGTTCTTAATGTTAAAAAGTAATGTTATGTTATAGGCTAATAGATTATAATACTGTTTATTACAAGTCAAATATAACAACAATCATTCCTAAAAAGCAAAATTAATGTCTTTTTTTAACAAAATAATTCGCTTTTAATTCATTTTTAAAGCTGAATCAGAAGTCGTATCTTTGCAAAATTATTCTCTCAAAATACGCATGATTACTGACATTACGAGCATAAATCCGAAGACAAATATCATCATCAAAGGTGCGAAACTGCATAATTTAAAGAATATTGATGTTGTTATCCCGCGAAATAAACTCGTTGTGATCACCGGATTATCGGGATCAGGAAAATCAAGCCTTGCTTTTGATACACTATATGCCGAAGGCCAAAGACGATATGTGGAGAGCCTTTCAAGCTACGCACGACAATTCCTCGGGCGACTGAATAAACCCAAAGTGGATTATATCAAAGGTATTGCTCCCGCAATCGCAATAGAACAAAAGGTGAATTCCACCAATCCGCGGTCTACTGTTGGCACTACAACTGAGATCTATGACTATCTGAAGTTACTTTTTGCAAGAATTGGTAAAACCTATTCGCCTAAATCAGGCAACCAGGTTAAAAAAGACACGGTTACCGATGTACTGAAGTATGTCCTGTCTTTTGATGAAGGTGAAAAATTGCTGCTTCTCGCCCCTATTCACTTAGAGGAAGGACGGGCAATGGAAGAGAAGTTGAAGGTGCTTCAGCAACAAGGCTATGCCAGGATAAAGATCAATGATGATGTGATCCGTATTGAGGAGGCCGAAAGTTATTCAGAAACCATAAAATCAATTTATCTCGTTGTCGATCGAATTATCGTCAGAAACGAAGAAGATTTTAAGAACCGCCTCGCCGATGCCTCTCAAACCGCTTTTTTTGAAGGCAAAGGTGAATGTTTTATTCAATCCCTTGCCGATGATTCATTACGACATTTCAGCAATAAATTTGAACTTGATGGTATAAAATTCCTCGAACCTAATATCCATTTATTCAGTTTTAACAATCCTTACGGAGCCTGCCCCAAATGTGAGGGCTATGGTGATGTCATCGGGATCGATGATAATTTGGTTGTTCCTAATACGGCCTTGTCAGTATATGAAAATGCAGTATTTCCATGGCGCGGTGAAAGTATGAGTTGGTACAGAGACCAATTGGTCAATAACTCCCATAAGTTCGATTTTCCAATCCACAAGCCTTTCTTTGAATTAACCGAAGAACAGAAACAATTGATCTGGGATGGTAATGAACACTTCGAAGGCCTTCATGATTTCTTCAAGGAATTGGAATCCAAAGCGTATAAAATTCAGAATCGCGTCATGTTGTCCCGATACCGTGGGAAAACCAAATGCAATGTTTGTGAGGGTAAACGCTTACGTGAAGAAGCAAATTTTGTGAAAATAGGATCAGCAACTATTACCGATCTCGTAGAATTGCCCTTGCATCGATTATCGGCATTTTTTAAGCAGCTGGAACTAAACGATCATGATTCTAAAATCGCAAAGCGACTGCTGAAAGAAATTACAACACGATTATCGTTTTTATCAAATGTTGGATTGTCTTATTTAACCTTGAATCGAAAATCCAATACGCTCTCCGGTGGTGAAAGCCAGCGTATTAATTTGGCAACCTCCCTAGGGAGTAGTTTGGTGGGTTCAATGTATATTCTCGACGAACCGAGTATTGGTCTTCACCCACGAGATACTGAACGGTTGATCAGTGTATTAAAATCACTTCGGGATCTTGGGAATACAGTCATCGTAGTTGAACATGATGAAGATATCATGGCTGCAGCCGATGAGATCATTGATATTGGCCCGGAAGCCGGGACCTTTGGCGGTCATGTTGTTGCTTCAGGAACCTATCAGGACATTTTGATCTCCGATTCGCTTACAGCAAAGTATTTAAATGGGACGCTTGAGATCGAACTCCCTGCATCGCGTCGTACATCAAAATATCATGTAGAAATAAAAGGGGCACGTGAACATAATCTAAAAAATCTTGATGTTATATTTCCCTTAGGCATGCTCACAGTAGTCACCGGTGTTTCAGGCAGCGGTAAAAGTACACTGGTTAAAAAAATACTATACCCCGCTTTGATCAAGGAAATTGGCAGCTATGGTGATAAAGCCGGAGAATTTACTTCTATTGATGGCAATTTCAGCAATGTAAAAAATATTGAGTTTGTCGATCAAAATCCAATAGGGCGATCGTCGCGTTCAAATCCTGTGACCTATATAAAGGCCTATGATGATATTCGTGCGTTGTTTGCGAAGCAGAAAGTAAGCCAGATCAGGAATTATCAGGCCAAGCATTTTTCCTTCAATGTTGAGGGTGGCCGTTGTGAGACTTGTAAAGGTGAAGGTGAAGTGACCATAGAAATGCAGTTTATGGCCGATGTACATCTTGAATGTGAAACCTGCCAGGGCAAGCGATTTAAAAAAGAAATATTAGAAGTTACATTTGAAGATAAGACAATCGATGATATTTTAAATATGACCATCGATAATGCAATCGCCTTCTTCGACGCGCATAATCAAACCAAAATTAAGAACAAATTACAGCCATTACAGGACGTCGGCTTGGGCTATGTGACCCTCGGACAGAGTTCCTCTACCCTTTCGGGCGGTGAGGCCCAACGTATCAAATTGGCCTCATTCCTTATCAAAGGAAATTCTTCAGATAAAGGACTGTTCATATTCGATGAGCCAACAACCGGGCTGCATTTTCATGACATTAAAAAATTACTGAAATCCTTTAATGCCTTGATCGAGAAAGGCCATTCCATTATTGTAATAGAACACAATATTGAATTGATTAAATGTGCCGATCATATCATTGACCTTGGTCCGGAAGGTGGAGAAAAAGGTGGTCAGCTTGTGGCCTTCGGAACACCCGAACAAATTGCCAATAACAAAGATTCTATTACCGGAAATTACTTAAAGGCGAAACTTTAGTAAAATAAGAATGAAGCCATAATCATAACAATCACGGCAACCGGAATTACAAAGATCATATATAGAAATGTCATCACCCCAGATTTGATCAGACTGAGGAAAAATCCTTGCTGATAGAAGTGCCTTAAAGCTAAAAGAAAGTATAAAAAGGTTGATATCACTACCAGAGTATCGATCCAGATTGGTATATCCCAGAAAAAATTGGCCGCGATGACCAAACTCATAACCACAAATAAGAACGAATAAAAGTAAAGGCTGAACACCAGATGATGCGCAAAACGGCCACGACGCCAATAAAATATTTTCAAAAGCAGTGCGAATATTGGTAGCAGGAAAAACAGTGCAATCGGGATGCTATCATAAAATGCCTGTAAAATACCGCCGCCTTTGTTTTTCTGAAACTTCAGCATTTGCGTATAAAATCGTCTGGTAAGAAAACCGGCATCATCCTTCATTCCCATAGCCTTCAATTGTTCACTTTCAGGAGCACCTGCAACGATCAATGAATCGACCTTGTCCTTATCGTAATCAAAGGTCAAGTTGGTATTATTGTTATCAATATCACTCGACAAAATAGAATCAAGTGCTTTCGAATCTTTTTCAGACAGATCAAGGAGCTCTTTATTCTTCTCTAATTGCTCGGCGATCTTAGCCTTAGCCAATGAATCAATATCGGGTTTTGGTAAAGTATCAAAGGTCATCACGGCATCCCCTTTAAAACCCTTCTCCAAGGCTTGGTCAACAGCCAAAGTATGTTTCCTCGCTTCAATGGAGAACAAAAAGAAAAAAACTACAGATGCGAATAAGTAATATTGAGCAGGATGCAAAAACTGTAAACGTTTACCTAAAACAAATTGACGAGCCACATAACCCGGTCGAAACATTAACGGAATAAAGCTCTTAAAAAAACGGGCATCAAATGAAAAATAATTGCTTATGGTATTATAGAATAAAACCCCTAATGTGAGATCATCTTTTGCCTTCTGGCCACAGTGCGGACAAAATTCAAATCCTACTTCAAATTCTTTCTCACAATTTTTACAATTGACCGTATTGTTTTCCATGTTGGTTGGTTAGCGGTATAAAATTAAGAAAAAATGCGCGAGTTTGAACTTCGTTTATATTATTGATTATCAATGCATTAAAATTTATGGCACGATAAATGGAACCGACATTACAAATAGCGTAAGCCGAAAAGCTAAAAATGAGTAGGCATTATCTTAAATTATTTTACTATGAAAAAAGTAACTTTAATTATTGCAGTTATGTTGATGGGATTAACAGCTGCAACAGCAACAGAGCTCGGCTCAAAAAAAGATGGTAAAGATTTAAGAATTACGAAACGCTATCGTTATACGCAACCTATATTGTTCGTGGAGCGTGGTGTAGAATTCTTGATCTTTCAAAATGGTGAATTCGATTTTAACACTGAAATTGTTGATGGTCCGTTTAATGACGACTATTACTACAGACAAAACAATTCACGACGAAGTTCAATAAATTCTACCATTGGTGCTCCGGGCAGACATTTTATGTATTCACGTCCGGGAGGAACTTTGATCCTGCACGATCGATGGGGGAAAGTACGTCGCATTGGTAATGTATTCATCAATTACGATTCAAGAGGTCGCGTCAAACGCATTGGCTCGGTTTATATGCGATACAGACATGGCAAATTGAAACGCGTTGGCGGATTAACCATTCAATACAACCGTTGGGGCGACATGATTGGAACCCACGGATTTGTAAATCATAGCAACCTGGGTTGTGGCGTATGCGGTATGAGCGGATGTACGGCCGATCATTTTAGTGGGCATGGCGATTGGTTTGATGATGATTGGGGCGATTATGATGATGACTTCTATTACTACAGAGAAAAAGGTAAAAAGAAGAAGCGCAAGAAGTTTAAGAACCGTAAGCGAATTAAATACGATGATTAGATTTATAATTAAGATTAAAATCCCGCAATCTCAGGTTGCGGGATTTTTTTATCATTAGGTGTTATAAAATCATAACTTATTGATTTACTTGTAGTTATCATTTTATAAATATTTTTGGCACGCTGTTTGTTATTCTTGATATGTATCAATCTTTTAAACGTCAGTTATGAAAAACATACTTTTAATCTTTGCAGCCTTTCTCCTTACGGGAGCACCTGCAGTAGCCTCAACTACCACCACTTCAGAAAATACAAATCTTTCAAATCGTATCTATAGAGGGTATGGTAATTCATTCATCTTTGTGGAACAAGGGATTGAATTCGCTGTTTTTCCTGACGGTCAGTTTGATTTTAATGTCAACAATTATAGGCCTAACTTTAATGGTTATGCCGATTTTGGCGGTGTAAGCATCAGTTTCAATACAGGCCATAGTTATGACGCTTATGTGCAATATGACGATTATGGCGCCGTAGTTCAAATAGAGAATGTACCTATTTACTATGACTATTACGGACGTATCATCCAAGCCGGGAATGTTCGAATCAGTTATAACGGCTTTAACCGTATTCACCGTGTAGGCGGACTGTATGTGCACTACAACCGATACAATCGCTTTTCACACTGCACTGGCTATATCAATGTGTATAATAGATATTACGTATACAGACCATGGCATTCGTACTATGTGATCCCTGCGGCGGCATATTGCATTCTTTACACAAGGCCATACAGACAATATTACAGACCTGTTCGATACGACTATTACAGACCGTATAGAAATAACTCCCGACCATATGCGAATGTGAGTTATAATGCAGGCAGACGAAACAGCGTTGCACGGAATTCAAGTAGAAGTGACCGTTACAGACAAGATCGAAACGGAAGACGTGATGACAGAGTAGCTCGTAATGATCGCACAGGACGTCGCGACGGACTCGGTACAAACCAGAGGGGGACACCTGAAAATTTAAGGAACCGTCCGAAAAACTCTTCCAAAGGGGATAAAGTTACTCGCGGAAAACCGAGGAGTGAAAAAGGAAGACCTGTTGTTAAGGATCGTGGCGGAAAAGGACGTCCAATGGTCGCCCAAAGAGGTGATCGTAATGGAAAGATCAAGCCAAGAGGCACGAACAAATCGAGGCCAAAAGTCAATGCTCGTGGTAGTTCACAGAAGAAACGTGTCGCAACGACATCACGATCTCAATCGCGTCCAAAGTCACAAATGAAGCGGGTTAGCCCTAAGAATAACCGTAAAACAAATAGCGTTTCACAACGTTCTAAAAGAGCAAATACCTCTGCTCGTGGAAAGAAAATCTCCAGCTCAGTTGGAAAAGGAAAACGAGTAAGTCAAAATAAATCAAGAGCTTCAAGGTCTGGCTCTCAAAAACAAAGATCTTCTACTCGTAGAAGTAGACAATAATTTTTTTGGTTGGTTAGTTGAAAGTCCTGCAAGTCGAATGCCTCAAAGCACCTTGCGGGATTTTCCTTTTTATCTTCTTCTGACCTTATTCATAATTGCAGTAATATCATTTGATAAATCCATCACATAAACAATGATGGTATATGCTCCGACGATCAAGATTGATTTCAAGGCAATATTGACTATCGAATGAAATGGAAACTCCCAAAAATAAAATACCCCTATAAAGATCAACAATAAGACAAAAGTTTTTACCGTTTCTGAAGAAAAGGGAGACATCCCGAATTTGATATAAACAAAAAGTAATTTTGAAACATTGTAAATAAATATGGCTATAAATGTGGCAAATGCGGCGCCATCAATCCCATATTTGGGAATTAGAATAATATTTAATGTAACGGCAAGGATCGCGAATAAGATGCCCAACACCAATACCGAAGTATAATATTTGCTGTTGAACAAAATGGCGTTGTTGTTCCCCATGAGGTTATCTGATAATTTCGCCACGCTTACAATAAATACAACCAATAAAGCACTGCCAAATTCATCGCGAATCAACTCGTATAGCTCATTGATATTTAACAGGATTAATAAGAATATAAGACCACTGATAATAAATAAATTAAGTGAGCTCTTCTTATATAATTGCAGGAGATCATCATGATTATTATCATTTAACAATTTAGCGGTTATCGGATTGGTAATCTGATACATCGAGCGCGCCGGAACGCCAATAACAGAGGCAATATAAATTGCCACACCGTAATAAGCTACCTGTTCAATATCAAGGAGCTCCCCTATCATAAATTTATCGATCTCAAGAATGACATAGGCAACAGACCCGGCAATGATGATCAACAGCGAATACTTAACTATACTATTTAATTTGGGTATTTTTCCCAATCTTAAAACCGGCCGCCGGATACCAAAGGCATAAAACATCATAATAAATAAACGGATCACATAGATTATAATGACGCCATAAATAAATTGTGATACCGAAACATAGCCCAGGTAAATCAATCCAAACAAAAGAAAGATCCCAAGCCGATGAAAAACTTCCTTCATAAAATTCCCGAATACGCTTTGCATTTGGACTTTTGCCCAGGAATAGAAAATCTCAAAATAAGAAAAGCAAATTGCCGCGATAAAGATCAACCATACATAATCCTTAATAATGGGATTTCTTTTTGACAAAGCATCTGAAATAAAATCGAAGGAAACATAGCCTATTACGCCAATTGGAAGGATGAGTAACAACGGCATAAAAAGCATCAAGGTTAGAAAACTATTGATGTTATTGCGTGTTTTAAAGGACGAATAATACTTTATCAGGGTATTATGAACACCGAGTGCGAAAAGCGGCATCATAATATTGGCTGTTGATAAAACGAAAGCCACTAGCCCATGATATTCATCGCTCAGGAAATGCGTGTACAAAAACAGAATATTTATAGCCCCAATGCCAAAACCCAAATAGGTGGTTATGGTGTTCTTAAATGATTGGTTCTGTACTATGCCCATGGATTAATTCAAAATTAATTCGGCTAATGTTTTTGTCAAGGCTTTTCTGTGATATTGCTGTAATCCGATAGGATGACTTTTTAGGTCCTGCTGTCTAAACGCTTCAAACTGCTCCAAAATTGTTTTTTTCAATGCCTTATGGTCAGAATGCAAAAAATAATGGCCTGTATTTGTCTCAGAAATGATCTGTTCAACATCAGAGTTCTCGGGACCTATGGCAAGAATGGGCCGCTCCGAAACCATATATTCAAACAATTTCCCGGGAATGATACAACGCGTCTCTTCCGAATCGATCTCAACAAGCAACAACAGCTGAGATGTTCGCTGATTTTCGATGGCTTCAGCATGGGAAACATAACCTTTTAAATTTAAGTATTGAGACAGGTCATATGATTCTAAACTTAATAGAACCTCCTGACTCACACTTCCAATCAAATTGATCTGTAACATCGATTTAAAGGTGTTATTCTCTCGTGATAACTCATATAATGCCTTCCAGAGATTTTCAGGATTTCGTTCAGATAGCAGAGTTCCAATATGTGAAATGCTAAACCGTGAATCCAGTTGCGTTGCTCCCTTGATCTCATGATCATACCCATTCGTAATGACAGAAATGGGTTGATTGGTTTTTGATTTGAATTCATTTTCGGTCACACCGCTGGTCACGATAATCTTATCGGCCAATTGCAGCACTTTCTTTTCCAAATTTTTATGTCTGGCCCTCGATGCCGCATTCAATCGCAATTTTTTATGATATCCAATATTGGTCCATGGATCCCTGAAATCGGCAATCCACTGTATATTTAGTTGTTCCTTGAGTTTCAAACCGATCAAATGCAAGCTGTGTGGCGGACCAGTCGTTATGACGGTATCAATATTGTGCTGTGTTAAATAGGCGCTTAAATATTTGACGGAAGGTTTAACCCAATTTTTCCGGGCATCAGGAATAAAGAAATTCCCCCGAATGTAGATCATTAACTTCTGAAGCATCGACTGATTCTTTTCAACAGGAATAATACCTTTGCTTATAGTTTCCGCCTGGCCTTTGGAAACCAAATTAGCAGCTCTATAGGGTTCTTTGATAGGAAGTTTTAAAATCTCAATAGCTTTCGAAACTTCAGAGTTTAAACTTTCATCTAAGATGGGATAACTCGGATTTTCAGGAGCAAATACAATCGGCTCAATATTGAAATCCGGGAGATACTTTACAAATTTTAACCAGCGTTGAACACCAGGGCCACCTGCCGGAGGCCAATAATATGTTACGATGAGGGTTTTTTTCATTTCTTTTTGTATTCAAAATACAATCCACTCAATATCAATAATGCGGTGATCAAAGAACTCGCTAAAGCTATTGTGCTGCCAGTTTTAACAACCTGAGGTTCAAATTTAAATTCGATGGTGTGCGTGCCTTTTGGGACTTCCAGTGCCCGCAGGACATAATTAACACGAAAATGATCTATTGCTTGTCCGTCAATATAGGCATCCCAGCCTTTTTCATAATAAACTTCAGAAAATACAGCTAATCCATCTGCCGAATTATTTGATTCATATTTTAAATAGTTCGGTTTATGGTCAACTAAACTGATCGAAGCCAAAGAATCTCTTTCAAAAGTAGATGGAATGTCTTTGCTGAAATTTAAATTCTTTAAAATAACCGCTTGATTTTTAGTGTCTAAGCTATCCAGCATCCGAATTTCTTCATCAGCACTATTAACCGTTATCAATTCCTGAACGAACCAGGCAGGGCCATTGGCTTCAGGATTTCCAAAAGGAACAACCTGACCACCTTCGTCCTGACCAATGATATATTTAGTATTAAGCATATTCAAAACCTGGATATTATTGCGTTGAATATGGAAATCGAAAAGTTCATTGTATCGCCTTAATTTGGCTGCATGATAGCCATTCAAGGAATTATGATAATACGACGCACGCGTTGAGGCCGATGTCATATCGAAGACGCGATAATAGGACGTATCATTTAAGATCTCGCGATCTGCCGGAGTCATTTGAAAAGGCTTCTGAACCTGTATGGCCGAAGTAAAATCATCATTATTAACATAACGCCTGTCGACACCAACCAGATCGATAAGAATTAAAACACCAAAGGCAATTATGAGGGCGGTTTCCGAAAGTTTCCTTTTGAGAAATAACCATATCGCAGCAGCAGAAGTCACAACCAGCAATAAACTTCTTAATGTGTCTGCAGAAAACAATGACATTCTATCTTCTTTAACGGCCTTGATAAAATCCGGGCCATAGGCCTGAACATAGGCATCATCATTAGCGCCTGCAAAATCAAACAAACTGCCTTTAAAAAGAAAAAATAAAACTCCCAATCCTCCTAAAATTAGCGAAGTGTATTTCAAAGCGCTTAACTTATCTTCTTCTTGTTCAAAATCATTTAATATTCTTGACAGGCCAAAAATGGCCAGGATAGGTACCGAAAGCTCGATCAAAACCTGGATGGAACTAACAGCTCGAAACTTATTATACATTGGAAAATAATCGATAAAAAGATCGGTTAAAAAACCAAGATTCTTTCCATAGGATAAGAGCAAAGCCAAAATGGAAGTTGCAACTACCCATCGTTTTAAACGGCCTTTCACAAGAAATAGCGCGAATACGAACAAGAATAAAACTACGGCTCCTATGTAAGCAGGCGCTTCTACAATGGGCTGATCTCCCCAATAGGTGGGCGCCCGTTTTGCCTCCTGCAATGCCTGAACCGGTGTTGCTCCCAATTTTCTAAAGGCATCATAGGTTTCTGAGTCTTTCCCAACATCTTCATAACTTCCACCACCCATAAACCGCGGAATGAACAAATTAAATGTTTCTACAATACCATAACTGTATTCGGTGATATAATTCTTATCTAAACCATTAGAAGCCTCTTTTAAACTACCATCCGGATTAATGGTCAGCTCACTTTTACTACGCGTACTTTCCTTAACATATTCCTGGGTGGCCATGATGTTGGTTGCATTTAATCCAACGGCAATGATGACAGCGATCAATAAAATACCAACAGTCTTAAAAAAATGAGGTAACATCTTTTTCTGAATAGCTTCAATCAAATAAACAATCCCAAGCACAAGGACCAACAGCATTAAATAAAATGTCATTTGAAAATGATTGGCCGATAATTCAAGGCCAAGTGCAACTGCTGTCAGCAAAAATCCTACAAAATATTTCTTCTGAAAACAAAGAATGATACCCGCCAAAACAAGCGGCATATAGGCAATTGCATGAGCTTTTGCATTATGTCCAACACCAAGAATAATGATAAGATAGGTTGAAAAACCAAAGGCCAGAGCTCCAATAACGGCGAGTCTGTAATCTACTTTAAGCACAAGCATCAATATGTAAAAGCTAATGAGGTACAGAAACAAATAATCGGCAGGGCGCGGTAAAAAACGAAGCGTATGATCTAATTTTTTTATATAATTATGTGGATATTGCGCCCCTAATTGATAGGTCGGCATGCCGCCGAATGCACTATTGGTCCAGTAGGTTTCCTCTCCTGTAGACTGTCTGAAGTCCTTTTGCTGCTTGGCCATTCCGGTATACTGAACGATATCACTCTGATATATTTGCTCACCCTTCAATACAGGACTAAAATAGGCTAAAGCCACCACAACAAATCCTAAAATGACGATGAGATGTGGGAGGATAGTTTTGTACGAAAAATTCATTGAGAGCCTACTGATATTAAAGCAGAAATTTAATCAATTTCTTCGTAATCTACATACTCGCCCACTTCTTTGTTTGAAGATTGGGATTTATTGGGCATTTTATCAATGACAGTTTCACCTTCTTTTTCTCTTGGTGGCTGCTGATTTTGATAGGTTCCAAAATGCTCTCCGAAGCGTTTTTCAGCCTTTTTTGACAAATAGCGCAAAAAATATGGTGCTAACAGGCGTGTTAAAAATTTTACACCATAATAAATGAGCAAAATAATTAAAATCGTCCTTAAAAAGCCCACAAAAGAGGCATATTGGGTCATGATTAAAGTATTTATTCAAAAATACAATTCTTCCAACTTAAAAATCGTTTTAGTGTCATAAAAAAGTAATAAAATTATATATTTGACCTATAACAAATGATTATGAGATCTATCAAAACCTATTCGTTATTAATCCTCTTATTTATTGTTTCAACCCCAGCCTTCAGCCAATACACCGACATAATCAATTCAAACAGACCCGGTGTCTCGCGCTCTGCATTTTCAGTAGGGACCAATGTTTTGCAGTTTGAAGCAGGCCCTTATATTGTTAAGGAAGAGCATACGCCATTAAATTATGAAGTTTCAGGATTTGGAGCTGATTTTTCAGCACGATACGGACTTTTCTTCGAGCAATTGGAAGTTAATATTGAAGGGACCTATCAACGAGATACCTTTACAGACAACCGCTCTGCAATTTCAGAAGAATTTACACGCAGCAATTTTAAAAACCTCACCTTTGGTGCGAAGTATCTTGTTTATGACCCCTATAAAAATGAGGAGGACGCAAAACCTAATTTATACAGCTATCATGCTAATCGCGGTTTTAAATGGAAGTTCCTGATCCCTGCAGTATCTGTATATGTAGGCGCTAATTTCGATCAAAAAGGCAATCCGTTTACAGCCCCGGACGTCGAAGGTTTTAGCCCGAAGGTCATGGTGGCCACACAGCATAATTTCACAGGTGGTTGGGTTTTTGTGATCAATGTATTAAAGGATAGAATTGGCAGCGATTTTTCCGATTTTCAATATATTTTAACTTTGACAAAATCCGTAGGTCAGCAATGGGCGGTATTTGGCGAGGCACAAGGAATCAATAGTGATTTCTATGCCGATAATTTATTTCGTTTTGGTGGCGCTTATTTATGGACACAGAATTTTCAATTAGATACAGCCCT
>JABDLA010000178.1 GCA_013001965.1 Flavobacteriaceae bacterium
AGATTGGCCAGATGGTCCGCTTTAAATATTTGAATTAAAACCAGCTTAACGGCAAATATGCATAGACATACAATCAAAAATAAAAAAACAAGACTGAATCTAAGTTCATGCTTTCTTCGTTGCACTATAAGATAATTACCGGTTTGAGTTGAGTGGTTTAATCTTGAATTCGAGCTTCAGCACGTGATGCAAATGAAAGAATATTGAGCAATGGATTCTTACTTACAGATGATAACTGCGTATCAGCACTATCACTGTTTTCGTCAATATTCTGCGCTGAGGAAATATGTACAATATTTTTAGGATCAACAAATTGCATATTAGAATCGTCATCCAGCATTTCAAATCCCAGGTTGTTGGCAGACTTTATCGTCAATATCGCGTATGTCAGATGCTCTTTCTTTTGGTTTAATTTTGTAATTTGCTTTTCCTGGTCTTTACCATGATAAGCTAAATCAAAAATTTGCATCTGCATATGGATATATACCAATGATAACAATGTTACCAACCCTATTGATTTAAAAAATGTGGATAATTTCATTAAATCCTTTCAATAATCCTAAACCTTGCACTTCTTGCACGAGGATTTATTGTTGATTCCTCTTCCGTGGGCCTGAGCGGTTTTTTCACCAAACAACGTACTAAATTGGCCCGTTCAAACATCTTAAATTTATTTTTGACTATTCTATCTTCAAGCGAATGAAATGAAATAATACCCAATCGCCCTTTTGACTTTAAATGTGATATACACTTATCAATCACGACTTCCAATGTTTCTAACTCGCGATTAACCGCTATACGAAAGGCCTGAAAAGTGCGCGTGGCCGGGTGAATCCGTTGCGGTTTTCCTTTCATGGGCACCGCCTTTAAAACTATTTTGGTCAGCTCATCCGTATATTCGATTGGCTGCTTGGATCGTTCAGCAACTATATTGCGGGCAATTCGATTGGCCCACCGTTCTTCACCAAATTCTTTTAAAATGGCAATAATTTCTTTCTCCGATAATGAATTAATTAAATCATAAGCCGAAATCGGGGCATTTTGATCCATTCGCATATCCAGCGGCCCCGCCTGACGCAATGAAAACCCCCGGCCCGGATTATCCAGCTGAAAACTCGAGATTCCTAAATCCAGAAGAATGCCATCCACTTTATGTATATTTAAACCCAGCAATACTTCATCAATGAACCGAAAATCCTGATGCACTAAATGGCATTGATGTGAATAATCACTCAGGCGCTCCGTGGCCTGAGCCAAAGATTTTTCGTCTCGATCTATCCCCACCAACAAACCCTTGGATCCCAATTTCTGCAAAATGCGAATCGAATGCCCGCCCATCCCTAAAGTACCGTCAACAAACACCTCATTCGCTTTAGGCGATAAATATTCTATAACCTCATCCACCATGACCGGCAAATGCTCGTTATAGGCAAAATCATTTGTTTTATTAGATTGACTCATCATTATGGGTTTGATCATGTCGATCTCTCCAAACTCATTAGGCTGAAAAACATGGAATCTTCTGTTCTAAGATCGCCTGATTAAACCTGTCTTTTATGCATTCATACTGGTTTTCATCTTTAATTTCATCCCAGGTATCCTTAGCCCCATTGCGTATGTAAATTCGCCGTCTTTCATTAAACACCAGAAATAATTTTGTCCGGCCAGTGGAATTGTCTACGGTTGAACAAAAAACACAATCACAATTGGGTAAATCAATGAGGTGTTGAAAAACAATGTTTACTGCATTGAATTGTTCCATATGGCCCCCTTTGACTAAAGGTTAACTGAGACTGATTTCTGGAGATTTATATATCTAACATATTTTCAGAAATTTGCTCAAATGAATCATTCGAATCAGCATAGTATGTCTCCCAACTTTTCTTGTTCCAGATTTCAATTCGATTCGATACCCCGATAACAATGGTCTCGCGTTTGATTCCGGCATAATCTTTCAGATACGGAGGTATAATAAACCGGCCCTGTTTATCTGGAAGGACATCCACAGCACCGGCAAAAAACATACGGTTGAAACTCCGCGTTTCTTTCTTCGTAAATGACATATTTTTAAATTTCTGCTCCTGCGACCGCCACTCATCCTCCGCAAACATAAAAATACACTTATCAAGTCCACGCGTTAAGAAAAAACGGTCAACCGCGTATTCTTTACAGACATCTCTAAATTTGGCCGGCATGATTAATCGGCCTTTGCGATCTATATTATGTAGAAACTCTCCATAGAACATAATTCACCTTATAAACCACTTTACTCCACTTCACTCCACTATGATGTCCATTCTACTCTCACATATGGGCCATGTCAATCGAAAAATAAGACAATTTTATCGTAAATCAATAAAATACAATAAGTTGTGTAAGGCCCCTAAAAAGGCACAATATATTGTGCCAAACCCTTTCATTTATAGTCAAGAAAATAGGCCGTTCTAACTAAAAATGGCTTTAATTAATAAAAACAAATCAAACGTCTGATGAATTGCGTTGAGGATGGAATTAAAGGCTGGCTAGAATATCTTTGGAGCGGATGGAATCCTTGTTTAATTGACCGACTAATCCTTCAATAGTCTTGAATTTGCGTTCATTACGAATCTTTTGAATCAATTCAACTAATATCATTTTTCGATACAGATTTCGGTTAAATTGAAAAATGTGAACCTCGAGATTTATCAGTGAAGACTTTTGCTTGAACGACGGCCTATGGCCGATATTGGCCATAGCTTTATATTTTTTTCCTTCGAAGACAACAAATGCAGCATAAACACCCAGCGGAGGCAACACTTCTCCATTGAGTTCAATATTGGCGGTTGGATACCCCAACGTCCTTCCTCGGCCGTCCCCCTTTAATACTTTTCCAAGTATGGAAACAGGCCGACCCAAATAGCGGGCTGCCTGGGCTAACCGACCTGCCGCGATTAATTTCCGTATGGGAGTGCTCCC
>JABDLA010000180.1 GCA_013001965.1 Flavobacteriaceae bacterium
GGCGAAATTTCCTGGAAAAAACCCTTGTCCTGTCATTTATATCCGGTTCGGGTGAAGGACTACACCGAATTTTCAGCAGTCAATTATCATAAGTGGCATATTTGTGATGATGCCTGTACCCTGGGGAAAGAATTACAGCTTCCAATTTATAAGTTTGTCAAGGAAGCGCTGATACGCAAATTCGGTTCTGACTGGTATGATGCCTTGGAAAAAGTGGCTTTAAAAGTTAAAAAGCACTAGGCAGATTCCAGAATGATGGATCGGATTGGGATATCGATGATCACTTTGGTTCCCGAAGGCTCATTATTGGAATCATAAAGATCCTCGATTTTAATATTATACATGGTATCAAAACCCTTAGAAAAATTCTCGAGGCGCTCTTTGGTTAAGGCAATTCCAACAGACTTTCGTTTTAATGTTTTTTGATCATTGATCACCTTGGATGCTTCTCTTCCAACACCATTATCGGTAATTGTTATGGTTACAAATTTCCCATTGTTTTGGGCGACATGAAGGCCAATATGCTTGTTCTGCTTTTTCGAAGAGAGTCCGTGCCAGAGTGCATTTTCAAGAAATGGCTGTAAAATAAGTGAAGGGACTCTAATACTTTCGGGATTTACGTTCTCATCAATATCAATTTGAAAATCGATTTCGTTAGAGAAACGGATGTTTTCAATATTCATATAAAGCGCCATGGTTTCCAGTTCATCCGACAATTGAATATCCTTTTCATGGGATGCCACTAGAATTTTACGGATCAACTTTGCAAATTTATTAAGATAATAAACGGCATTTTCCTTTTCATTATTAATGATATAGAGTTTGATTGAATTCAATGAATTAAAAATAAAATGCGGATTCATCTGGCTACGAAGCATGTCCTGTTCGAGTGTAAGGATCTTCTTTTCCTGTTGTAATTTTTTATTCCTGTTATAGATCGCAAAAATGATAACCGCCAGGAGCATGGTCACCATTCCAATAAGTAAATACAGTTGAAATTTTTCCAGTCGTGACCTTACAATTTCATTCTCGCTCGTCAACGCTTTAATGGTATTGGACTTAGTCTCACTTTCAAATTTCAATGTGAGATCATTGATATAGTTGAGGTTTCGTTCATTGGTGATGGTTTTCTCAAGCTCGGCCGCTTCCTGAAATTGAGAAAGGGCTTTTTCATGCTTTCCTTGTTTCAGACTCAACTGAGACAAGCGGTATCGCGCCGCGATCTCCGTCGATTTAAGATTGAATTTCTGTGCGATTTCAATCGCGGTATTCATATGTTGTTCTGCCTCTTCCAGCTCGCCTAATTCACATTTCACCCAACCAAGGCTCGAAAACGATGAAGCGATATAAAATTGATCCTGGACCTGTTCGGCCTTTTCTAAGGCCGTCTCAATATATTCCAGGGCTTTTGTGTATTCCTCTTTTTTAATATAGACTTCCCCAATACTATTATAGCAAATGGATCTACCCACTTCCGAATTCATTTCATCATTGTAATCCAAAGAGGTTTCATAATCTTTTAAGGCTTCATCCAATAAGCCCAGGCCTTCCTTGGCATAACCAATATTATGATAGTTGATGGCAAGCCCCAATGTATTCTCCTCTTCCTTCTCAATGGCAAGAGATTTATTAAATTGGGTGATGGCCAGATCGTATTGTTTGAGCGCGAGATATATATTTCCCATGCTATTTAATGAGACCGCAATACTGCGTTTCACATCTATGGTAGGGTCTTCAATTGAATTTGCGATGGTAAGGGCTTGCGAATGATAATCAAGAGCCGATCGGATAAGATCCATACGCCTGTGATCAACGCCTAACATATTCAGACTGATGATTCTCTGGCTTAAGTTATTGGATTCAATGGCTAATTGTTCCGCATTTTTATGGCACTCAATCGCTCTCTTATAATTGGAAATATTGCGATAAATATTTCCCAGGGCAATAAAGGCATAGCTTTCACCATCGAGATACGAAATCGAATTACAGAGAACAGCAAGGCGTTTCATTTTTAATGAATCGCGTTTAAAATTTGTAAAAAGAGATTCAATTTCATTATAGCTTGTTGGTCGGCTATTGATAACTGTATGAATGGAAGCATTGAAATCGGCGTCCGGATTGTCCTGGCTAAAACTAGACTGAAATAACATGATAATAATTATCATGCTCCAGAAAAGTCTAATATGATCTTTGTTCATTCCCATCATAGTCGTTCTAAGAAATCGGCTTTACGCTGGCGTGCTACCGGAATTCTATGGTTAGAATCCATAACAACATAGCCCTCTGTTTTAATAAACTCTTTGATCTTGGTTAAATTGATCACAAAGGAATTGTGGATTCTGAAAAACAAATGCTCAGGAAGTGTTTCATTGACCTGTTTTAATTTTTTGGTGACCACAATTTTTTGGTTATTCGAAAGGAATATGGTGCTGTAATTACCATCAGATTCAACAAAAATAATGTCTTCCGTATTCAAGAAAATCAATTTTCCATCGGCATTTAAGGTGATCTTTTTAGCAGAAGATAGTACATTGCTATTGAGCAATACCTTTTCGAGTCTCGCCGCATTCAGGTTTCTTGAATTATATTTTTCAATTTTTTCAATGGTATCCTTTAAATCATCTGAATCAATAGGTTTTAACAGATAATCAATGGCTTCATGTTTAAGCGCTTTAATGGCATATTCGTCATAGGCCGTCGTAATAATAACGGCAAAATCTCTATGACTTAAACGGTCAAGGAACTGGAAGCCATCCATGGTTGGCATTTGGATATCGAGAAATAAGCAATCCGGGGTATTTGTCTTTAAAAAGTTAAGGGCAACCTCAGGATCGGTAAAAGACTCCAGAATATGGATATCTTCACTAAAATTGGTCAATTCCCAGGACAGGCTCTGTATGGCCTTCGGTTCATCATCAACGATCACTGCATTTAACATAGAATCAATAAATTAGAAGGATTATCAAGCAATTATTGGTTGAATTTGTAAAACTAACAATTAAATCGTAAAAAACTTCCTACCATTTATACAAAAAACGATACCAACCATACATATTAACCTTAATAAAGACTATTTTTTTCTGTAATTTGAGGTATTAATTTTTTAGGGATAAAACTATTAAAAAGTAAAGTGATTGTGGGGATTCACTTTAAGATTAAATGCTATTAATCAATTAAAAAACCAGATTTTATCTGGTTTTTTTTAATCGGTATTTAATGCTATTGTTTCATTAGAATAGTTTTAGTTAGTTTAGTTAATTATTGGTAAAAAGTGGTGGTCAGATCCATCACTTTTTTCTTTCACTTCCTATCGCCTATCATCTTAAAAATGGGAGAGAATGCCGTTAAGCAAAAGACCTTTGTATATCGGACTTCTAAATTTTATATTTATCATAAAGTACTGTAAATCAATATTTTGGACTTAATCTGATTTATTTCCATTTGTAAGAAAAAAAACACCCGTTGTTAAGAACTTGTTAACAATGTTTATAAGTTAGGCTTTCATTTTAAACTTCATTTTTAAATATTTGTTAGTCCCGAATTACAGTAAAAATCATTGTCTAAAAATTAATTAAAAATTCGAAAAATGCCAGTACAAACAGAACCCATTCTACAGGAAAATAAAGATAGATTTGTAATCTTTCCAATTCAACATCATGATATTTGGGAATGGTATAAAAAATCGGAGGCAAGTTTTTGGACAGCTGAAGAAATTGACCTGCATCAGGATCTTAACGACTGGAATAATAAATTAAACGATGATGAACGTTACTTTATCAAACATATTCTTGCCTTTTTTGCGGCAAGTGATGGTATAGTAAATGAAAATTTGGCTGAGAATTTTGTAAATGAAGTTCAATATAGTGAAGCTAAATTCTTTTATGGGTTCCAAATCATGATGGAAAACATTCATAGTGAAACCTATTCATTGCTCATCGACACTTATGTCAAAGATGAAAAAGAAAAGGATCTCCTATTCAATGCCATCGAAAATTTCCCGGCGATTAAAAAGAAGGCCGATTGGGCACTTAAATGGATTGATTCACCAAGTTTTGCTGAGCGATTAATTGCGTTTGCCGCGGTTGAAGGCATCTTCTTTTCCGGTGCATTCTGCTCCATTTTCTGGCTTAAAAAGCGCGGCCTCATGCCAGGCCTGACCTTTTCAAATGAATTGATCTCGCGAGATGAAGGCGTACACTGTGATTTTGCTGTACATCTGCACAATAAACACCTCATAAATAAAGTACCAAAAGAGCGCATCAAGTCTATTATTGTTGACGCTTTAAATATAGAAAGAGAATTTATTACTGAATCCTTACCTGTTAGTTTGATAGGAATGAACTCTAAATTAATGACTCAATATTTAGAATTCGTGACAGACAGACTATTAGTAGAATTGGAATGTGAAAAAGAGTATAATGCTACCAATCCTTTTGATTTTATGGACATGATCTCGCTTCAGGGAAAAACCAACTTCTTTGAAAAACGCGTTTCTGAATATCAAAAAGCAGGTGTACTCAACAAAGAGGAGGAAAAGGATAAGTTCAGTTTCGACGCCGATTTTTAATCGGAGACCAAATAATTTTTTTAAGGCTTAGTCAAAGGATCGTTCCCTCATAAATTTCATTGAGCGATAACCCTTGACCCCTAATAACTAATAAGACCAAGATTGGTTCTGAGAAAATCGGAAAAACAATCTTGAATAACTAACTAAACTATTTTTTGAAATTTGAGAATTTCGAAAAGACTTAAAAACAATTAATATTATGTATGTAGTTAAAAGAGATGGCAGAAAAGAACCCATAATGTTCGATAAGATCACCTCAAGGGTGAGAAAATTATGTTATGGTTTAAGTGAACTTGTTGATCCGGTAAAAGTCGCCATGCGCGTCATTGAAGGATTATACGATGGAGTTACCACCAGCGAATTGGATAATCTTGCTGCCGAAGTTGCTGCCACCTTAACTACTGCACATCCCGATTATGCCCGACTTGCGGCAAGAATCTCGGTGTCCAACCTACATAAGAACACTAAGAAAAGCTTTAGCGAGGTCATGACAGATCTTTATACCTATGTCAATCCGCGAACAGGAAAAAAAGCACCGCTATTATCGGATGAGGTTTATGAGATCATTGAGAAAAATAAGGAGAAGCTGGATTCTACTATTATATATAACCGCGATTTTGGCTATGATTATTTCGGATTCAAGACACTCGAGCGCTCCTATCTCTTAAAGTTGAACGGAAACATTGCAGAACGCCCACAGCACATGTTGATGCGTGTATCCATTGGCATACATTTAGATGATCTCGATGCGGCCTTGGAAACCTATGAGTTGATGTCGAAGAAATACTTTACACATGCAACCCCAACGCTTTTCAATTCAGGAACACCGAAGCCTCAAATGTCATCTTGTTTTTTACTAACGATGAAAGAGGACAGTATTGATGGGATTTATGATACCCTCAAACAAACAGCAAAAATTTCACAATCGGCGGGAGGAATAGGATTATCTATACATAATATTCGTGCTACCGGAAGTTATATCGCGGGAACAAATGGAACGAGTAATGGCATCGTTCCCATGTTGCAAGTCTTTAATGACACCGCACGTTATGTCGATCAGGGTGGCGGAAAGCGCAAAGGAAGTTTTGCCATTTACCTGGAGCCCTGGCATGCCGATATTTTCGATTTCCTGGATTTGAAGAAAAACCATGGAAAGGAAGAAATGCGCGCTCGTGATCTGTTCTATGCCATGTGGATCCCTGATCTATTTATGAAACGCGTTCAGGAAGATGCTAGCTGGACCTTGATGTGTCCGAACGAATGCCCGGGCCTTCCTGAAACCCATAGTGAAGCATTTGAAGAATTGTATTTGAAGTATGAAGAAGAAG
>JABDLA010000181.1 GCA_013001965.1 Flavobacteriaceae bacterium
TGGAAGAAACAAGCAGACGGCAGCTGGAAAATATATTTGGACTCAAATTATTAATCCGGAAATTCCGATAAGAGAAATCCTATAACTGCTCAACATTTTTTCGCCTATTTGAATATATAACTATAGTCCAAATCCCAATTAATAAAGACAAGGCGGCCAAAAGATCAAACCATAAGGGGTCACTGGAGCCTCTAATAAAAATTAAATAAGTCGATTCGATGAAAACAAGAATCGAAATGATAATATGAGGGGTTACCGTTTTTTTTCCTACGATTAAATAAGCGACGATACCGGCTGCTACTGCCGACAAAAACGTACCCAGTCCACCTAAGAAGAGTTCTGCAAAAGGAGATTCAGAAGAAATGCCGTCGAAGATAATTTCCTGAACCAGGGTAATCAACAAAACCAAGGTAGCTTCTCCGGCAACCACTGCGGCAATAATGATCAATATTTGCTTTAATAATTTGATATTCTATCAGTATTAAATATAAAAATTACAATTGCTCAACGACAGCCCTGGCAAAATCAAAAACAGAAGTTTGGGAAAAACAATTATTCGAATTATTGGCGGAATTGCCATTGACTTCAATGCGAATGGAATAGATGCCTTTTACGGCCTCGATAATCACACTATCCAGTTTACCGAATTCAATTTCAAGAAGGGCATAGGCGGCGTCACCTATATCACTTAGCTCCACATATTCAGCCAGGTTTTCAGAATCACTTTTCATTTGTAAGTATTCCTCCATGGCGCCAGCCTCATCAAAATCGTTATAAACCATAATGTAGATAAGTTCATCATATGGATAGGACTCATTGCTGTCAGCATGGCAAATGTCATTGGTTCCCCTGTAATCGAAATGACTGGGATTGATCGTGCAAAAATCAGTAAAGGGCACTGTTGCCCAATAATCACCACACATTAAATGTTCAATGTTTTGAGAATGGCTTGTTAAACTAAAACTTAAAAAAAGCATGAAAATACCGGACTTGAAAATCGCCTTCATAATTCGATAAAATTATTGATTAATAGTATAACAAGTTAATGAATTTATTTCTGAAAATCAGCTAATACACAGAAGGTCAATCGGTTTGGGTTAAAACAACTTTATGTAAACGTTTGTAAACGAATAATTCGTAAATTGATGATCTAAATGTATACCCATGGAATATAGTATTGAAACCGCATTGGAAATTTTGGATCGAACACCCAGAACGATACAGACCTTGTTGGATAATTTATCAGAAGAATGGACTGCCAATAACGAAGGTGGAGAGAGTTGGAGTCCCTATGATATTCTCGGGCATCTCATTCATGGCGAAAAAACCGACTGGATCTCACGCATTAAGATCGCCCTGTCTGATGAAGGTAATAAAACCTTCCATCCCTTTGACCGCTTTGCGCAGTTTGAAGAATCGAAAGGGAAAAGCATGTCGGACCTATTCACTGAATTTTCAGAACTCAGGCAGAAGAATATTGAGGAATTGAAAGCACTGAATATAACGGCATCCGATTTTGAAAAGCCTGCCATTCATCCCTCATTGGGTAAAGTGAAATTAAAACAACTCATGGCCACATGGGTTGTGCACGATCTTGGGCATATAGCGCAAATCTCAAGGGTCATGGCAAAACAATATAGCGATGAGGTTGGACCATGGAAAGCTTATTTGAGTGTGTTGAACGATAGAACATAAGTACAATGAAAAAACAATGTCCGGAATGTGGTGAAAAGATCGTTGGGAGAATCGATAAAAAGTTCTGCAGTGATGGCTGCAGGAATGCCTATAACAACAGAGTCAACAAAGACAGCAAGAATTTAATTCGAAATGTCAACAACCGACTGCGAAAAAATTACAGAATACTTGAGGAGCTTAATCCGCTCAAAAAAACAAAAACATCACGAGCAAAGTTAATCGAAAAAGGTTTCGATTTCAATTATATCACAAGCATTTATACCACTAAAGTGGGTACCGTATATTACTTTGTGTATGATCAGGGCTACCTGCCACTCGAGAATGAGTATTACGCCCTGGTTAAGCGCGAGAATTGATTACTTCCAGGTCTGGCCCTTAAGGTCAATGGCTGCTTTTAAGATGTCCTTCTGACTGATCTGACCTATAAGCTTGCCTTTCTCAACAATTGGGAATCGCCTTCTCTTGGCATTCAGAAATTTATTCGCAGCATCAAAAACATTCATTTCACCATCAATGGTTTCTACATTGGTGGCCATATGTTTTTCAACCGAATTGTTATCCAAAGGCATATTGTAATAGCGACTTTCACTAATTTGTTTGATGCAATCACCTTCTGAAATGATCCCGATAAGTTCATTATTTTCGTTCACTACAGGACCACCCGAAATTCGGTTTTTAATGAGGGTGTCAATCACTTCTTCTACCGATTGATCAGGTCTAAAAGTGATCAGCTTGCGTGTCATATAATCCTTGACCTTAAATGGTGAGCTATCCATAGCTTGTTGCTGTTGCCGCCTAGAGCCCTGAAAACTTTTAATTCCCATACGATTTGATTTTAAGTTAACTAAAGATACTTATTTTTAGTTTGTTAGCCTAAAAGGCAATTAGCTTGCATCAAATGAAAACTAATTTGTGTATTTTTATGAACATAACTAACACTTTCCATCATGATCAAAAAAGCAATCGCTATTCTGCTTTTAATATTTGCAATTATTTGGAGCTTCAAAGCTCTTATGCCTTCCAAAATCTCCAATCTTGATACTGAAAAATCCAAATTTTCAACAGCAAGGGCACTCGTTCATCTTGACAATTTAAGCAAGGCGCCTCATGGTATTGGAACCGATGCACATACCGAAGTACGAAATTATATTATTGCCGAGTTGGAGAAACTCGGACTGGAAACGCAGACACAAAAAGGTTTTTCAATCAGTAAATGGGGAAACCTTGCCCATCCAACCAATATTCTTACTCGCATTAAAGGAACTCAGCCCGGAAAGGCCTTACTATTGTTGTCGCATTACGATAGTTCACCGCATTCCTCTTATGGGGCGAGCGATGCAGGATCGGGAGTAGTTACCATCCTTGAAGGTCTAAGGGCATTTCTTTCGGAAGGTCGGGTACCAACGAACGATATTATTATTTTAATAACCGATGCTGAAGAGTTAGGGCTTAACGGCGCCGATCTCTTTGTCAATAAACACGAATGGGCAAAAGATGTTGGACTGGTCCTGAATTTTGAAGCAAGAGGGAGTGGAGGGCCAAGCTATATGTTGGTTGAAACCAACGGAGGCAATTCAAAAATGATGAAGGGATTCGTAAAAGCGAATCCGCAATACCCGGTAGCCAATTCGCTGGCGTATAGTATTTACAAAATGCTGCCCAATGATACCGATCTCACACGATTTCGTGAAGATGGCGACATAGAGGGTTTTAATTTCGCCTTCATCGACGATCATTATGATTACCATACCGCTCTGGATAATTATGAACGCCTTGACCGAAATTCACTCGAACATCAGGGCAGCTATCTCATGCCATTATTAGACTATTTCTCCGATGCCAATTTGAGCAATTTGAAGAGCGATGAAGATTATATTTATTTTAATGCACCTGTGGTGAAAACCGTGATCTATCCGTTTAGCTGGATCTGGCCAATGCTTGTATTAGGATTTTTGATCTTTGGCATTTTAGTGACTTATGGCTTCAGAAACCTTCGACTAAACCGGAAAGACCTGTTAAAAGGATTTATTCCATTTTTAAGTTCCATAGTGATCTGTACCCTTGTCGGATTCATTCTTTGGAATGCCCTTAAATTCATCTATCCACATTATGCCGATATGTCTCACGGCTTTACCTATAATGGTCATACCTACATATGGACTTTTGTAATGTTAAGTATAGGTATTTGCTTTTATATTTATAGTAAATTCTATAAACCCGGGAATACTGCCAATCTAGCAATTGCGCCAATTTTCGTTTGGCTTTTGCTCTGCCTGGTCATGGCATTAGAACTTCCGGGAGCAAGCTTTTTTATCGTACCGGTATTCTTTGCACTCCTTGGATTGTTTGTTTTGATCAATCAACGTAAACCCAGTTTGATATTAATGGCTATTATCGCTTTCCCTTTAGTGATGATAATGAGTCCGTTTATCAAGATGTTTCCTGTGGGATTAGGTTTAGATATTTTATTTGTTAGTGCTTTACTCGTCGCCTTAGTTTTTGGTTTACTGATTTCGATTTTTGGATTTTTCAGACATAAAAAAAGGTTATCCTATGTCATGTTTTTTATGGCATTTTGCTTTCTGATTGCTGCCCATATTAATTCAGGCTTCGATGCGTTGAATCCTAAGCCAAATAGTCTTGTGTATATGCTGGATCTTGATACGAACACGGCACAGTGGGGAACTTATGATAATGAACTTGATGATTGGACGAAAGCACAATTAGGAGATGATCCTAATGAAGCAGGCACGTCAGATGTTATAGCCAGTAAATACAGATCAGGTATTACTTACACGCGTCAAGCACCTATAAAAACATTGGTTTATCCTGAGATCGAAGTCTTTAAAGATTCAATAATTGGCGATTTCAGGCATGTTTCAGTTTATATTGGCCCTCAACGAAATGTCAATCGCATGGACCTTTATGCCGATACCCAGTTGCTGTTCAAGGATTTCAAAATCAACGGGGTTGAAGCCAATAAAATGGACGATCAGGGTTATGCATTTCAAAGCAGAGGTAGTAGCAGGTTGTTCAGCTATTATGTTAGCAATAATGAGCCTCTGGAGTTTGATTTCAGCATACCAAAAGGCCAACAAACCAAATTCGTTTTGTATGAGTCTTCAAATGATCTTTTAACCGACAGGCAATTTGAAATCTCTTCGAGGAAAGACAGTATGATTCCCAGGCCATTTGTGTTAAATGATGCCGTTATTATCAAAAAAACCATTATAATAGAATAAAATAAGCTTTTGGCACTAGTATTGTAAAGAGTTATTTGATTAGTTTTGCACACAAATTTTTTAGAACGAAAAGATCATGAAAAAGTTATTTATAGTATTCATTATTGCCATCGGGTTTCAAGTTAGTGCGCAGTCCAATGCTCAGCTTCTTGAACACTATGAAGAGTATTACAAGCAAATG
>JABDLA010000189.1 GCA_013001965.1 Flavobacteriaceae bacterium
TATTTCCTATTCCTTCCATCGAGATCCAATTAGCAGGAGATCAATGGGAGCAAAATCCAGGATATTAAAAAATTTAGAAAATGAAAAATATAAAGAATTTAATCACGTGTTTAATGGTACTCGCCTATTTAGGCTGTACTGTTGATGAAAGAGGAGTATCGTTCATTAATAATGTACCCGCTCCTTCAAACTTAACGGTTGCATTTATTGTGACTCAGGACAATACAGGATCTGTAACGATGACACCTAATGGAGATGGTGCCACATCGTTTAAAGTATTCTTTGGTGATGGATCTGGAACCTCAGTCGATTTGAGTCCGGGAGAAAGCGCAGAAAACACCTATGAAGAAGGCTCTTATGAAGTACGCGTTATCGCAACAGGAATCAATGGCCTTACCACCGAATTGATTCAACCTTTAGTTGTATCATTTCAAGCACCTCAAAATTTAGTTGTTAACATCGAAAACGATGGTACGCTTACTAAAACAGTTAATTTAACCGCTACGGCCGACTTCGCCATTACTTATGAAGTTGATTTTGGCGAAAATGTCGGCGCCGAACCCACGATGTCCAATATAGGAGATACAGTGTCCTATACTTATGAAGAGGCAGGAATTTATACAATTGTTGTGACTGCTATGGGCGCAGCAATTGAAACAACGACCTATACAGAAGATTTTGAAGTAACGGCTATAGTAGCACCCTTGGTGTCTGCTCCCGTTCCACCGAACCGCGCTGAGGAGGATGTGATTTCAATTTTTAGCGCTGTATATAATGATGTTCCGGGTTCCGACTATTTCCCTGACTGGGGACAAGGTGGCTGCTGTGGAAGTGGATGGGCATTGTTCGATCTTAATGGTGACGAAATGCTTCAATATACCAATTTAAGTTATCAGGGCAATCAGTTTGGAAGTCCACAGGACGTGTCTCAGATGGAATACATTCATTTAGATGTTTGGACTGATGATGTCCTGAATACGATAGAAGTTTCATTGATTAGTGTTAGCAATGGTGAACGACCTGTAGTGGTTCCACTTAATCAGAATGGCTGGACAAGTATTGATATTCCTATTTCCGACTATACGGATCAAGGCGGCTTTACCGTTGCCGATATTCATCAATTAAAATATGTTGGAGATCCTTTTGCCGGTGGCGGAAGTGCTTTTATTGATAACGTATACTTTTATAAAGAACCTTCGGGGCCAACAGGCTTGGCGGGCACATGGAGAATGTCTCCGGTTGCAGGATCATTAGGCGTTGGGCCTTCAGTAGGTGATACAGTCTGGTTTAATTGTGACGATACTTGTGTTTCTGAACGCGCTTGTTATTTTGATGACCTTTATGTATTTGAAGCTGATGGCACATTTACCAATGTCTTAGGTGCTGATACCTTTCTAGAAGACTGGCAAGGTGGCGGATTTAGTTGTGGGGCGCCGGTAGCACCTCATGACGGTACAGCCGAAGCAACCTATGTTTGGGATGAAGGTGCAGGAACAGTTACCATTAATGGAACCGGAGCCTATATCGGTTTACCTAAAGCCAATAACCAGGGCGAATTACCTAATGTAGCAGTACCAAGTTCAATTACCTATAATATTTCGTTTATCGATAACAATAATATCTTTGTTTATATTGAAGCTGGTGCCGGTGTTTTCTGGCAGTTTCAGCTTGAAAGAGAAACCTTTGCCTCTTCACCAATTGCTGGAATCTGGCAAATGGCACCGGAAGCCAATTCTCTTGGAGTTGGCCCTGCTCCTGGTGATACAGTCTGGTTTTCTTGCGACGATACATGCGTGGTAGAGCGTGCTTGTTACTTTAATGATTATTTTGTCTTCTTCCCCGATGGCACATTTGCAAATGTCTTAGGTTCAGAAACCTTTATTGAGGACTGGCAAGGTGGAGGATTCAATTGTGGTCCTGCTGTGGCGCCACACGATGGCCTGACGCCTGCTACATATTCTTATGATGAAGGCGCAGGAACCGTAACAATAGATGGCATTGGATCATATATTGGCTTACCTAAAGCCAATAATCAGGGCGAATTGCCAAATGTAGCAGTGCCTAGTTCGATAACCTATGATGTAACCTTTTTAGACAGCAACACCATAAGCGTGATCATTGAATCAGGAGCCGGAGTATACTGGCAGTATAAGCTTATTAAACTTTAATAATGATGAAAATGAAAAACTTTAAACAACTCATATTTGTTTGTATAATCGCACTAGGTGTTGGATTAATATTTAACTCCTGCCTAGATGAAGATCAGGAATTTGGAGCGATCATAGTTCCTTCAAATCTTACACTGTCATTTCAAATAGTTGGCCAGGATGCCGATAATCCGAATGGTGACGGCTCAGGATTGGTAAATTTTACGGCTAGTGCAGATGATGCTATTACATACCGTTATGCATGGGGTGATGGAACAGAAAATGACGTGGCGCCATCCGGAAATATTACACACCGATTTAACCTTACGGGGGTAAATACGTATAACGTGACAGTTATCGCATCCGGAACAGGAGGCGTTACAACTTCTACTAGTGTTACCATCGATGTATTTAGTGCATTTGATGATCAGGAAGCCAAAGATTTATTATCGGGTGGAGCAGGATCTTCAAAAACATGGTATTTAGAGGCTTCCGAGCCCGGACACCTTGGTGTAGGCCCAAGCCTTGCCCTTGATTTGGTCATCTTTGGAACGCCAACGCAATTTTATTTCCCGTCATTCTTTAGTGCAGTGCCTTTTGAAAAGTGTGGTGATCCAGATAGTGATTGCCTATGTGATGACGAATTGACATTCTCATTAGATGCAAATGGTCAACTGACTTATGAGCTCAATAACAACGGACAAACTTATTTCAACGCCGGTCATCAGGCGATAGTCGGTGGCGATGGCGCCGGTGACCTCTGTTTTGATTTTGACACCTCCGGTGTAAGCAATGTGTCGCTTGCTCCTTCCAATATTGATTGGTCCTTAATTCCTGATGCCTCTTTTTTAACACCGAGAGGAACGGTTTTGAACTTTTCTGATGATGCCTTTATGGGATATTATGTAAGTTCATCGTCTTATGAGATCATGGAGGTAACCGATTCATTCCTTTATGTCAGGACCATTGATGGCAATGATCCAAACCTGGCATGGTATCATAAATTTACAACCACGGCTCCCAACAGTGAAATATTGGTTTGGGAAGACAATTTTGATGTTGATGGTGCGCCGGATCCGGCAAACTGGACCTACGATATAGGAACAGGCACCAATGGTTGGGGTAATAATGAAGAGCAATATTATACCGATGCCGCAACTAATGTAATTGTTGAAGACGGCTTACTTAAAATAACGGCAAGAGCTGAATCCTTTATGGGAAGCAATTATACATCAGCACGATTAAAATCTGAGGATTTATTCGAATTCCAATATGGCCGTGTGGAAATTAGAGCGAAACTTCCTGATGGAGGCGGTACATGGCCGGCATTATGGATGTTAGGTGCAAATCATCCTGAGGTCAGTTGGCCAGCATCCGGTGAAATGGATATCATGGAACATGTTGGCAACAATCCAAATGTAATATTAGGCACCGTTCATTGGGATGGTGGCGGATTTCCAGCCAGCTTTGGTGAAACAACAACCATTTCGAATGCAACATCCGAATTTCATGTCTATTCTATGGAATGGGACGAAGATTCAATACTGATATCTGTTGATGATGATACCTATTTTTCATTTGGTTTTGATGACACTTTCCCATTTGCCCAGCAGGAATTCTTTTTCTTGTTAAATATTGCCATGGGAGGTGACCTTGGAGGTGCAATCGATCCCGGTTTTACCGAATCAACAATGGAAATAGATTATATAAGAGTATATCAATAAATTATTTGAATAGTACGATTAAAAAAGGTTGTATTGTCATCCACTCTACAGCCTTTTTTAATAATTGATAACCGGAATTAATGGAATATATTGATCACGATATTTTGAATGAAGATACGTCCATAGAAATTGAAAATATTGATAATGAGCGTTACTATAAAATTTCAAATAGTGATGCCATGCGGCCATTTTTTATGAGCATTGTTAGTGATTCAAATCACTGGATGTTCATCTCAAGTAATGGTGGTTTATCGGCCGGACGAAAGAATTCAGAATTTGCCCTTTTCCCGTATTATACCGATGACAAGATCACAGAGTCTGCCGATATCACCGGAAATAAATCAATTTTTATAATAGATCACTTCGGTAAATCTCAAATATGGGAACCTTTTTCCGATCGCTATGACGGCCTATACAACATATCAAGAAATTTATACAAAAATGAGTATGGGAATAAAGTGATGTTTGAAGAAATTAATCATGACCTTGATTTGACCTTCAGATATTCATGGAGTTCCAGCAATCTTTATGGGTTTGTTAAGGACTCTACACTCATAAACCATAATGATGTCCCAATTGGTATTTCTCTTATTGATGGCATACAAAATATAATGCCTTATGGGGTTGGAGCCGATTTACAGAACCAAAGCAGTAATCTGGTTGATGCCTATAAACGCCATGAATTAGAAGAAAAAACAGGCCTTGGAATTTATGCCTTAAGCGCAATTATAGTAGACAAGGCCGAACCAAGCGAAGCCCTTAAAGCCAACGTGGCTTGGTCATTAGGCATGGAAAATCCCACCTATTTATTGTCTTCATTGCAATTAAAGGCCTTTAAAAACCGCCAAAAGATACATCAGGAAGCTGATGTTAAAGCAGAAAAAGGCGCTTACTTTTTACACGCTGAGATCGAGTTACTTCCAAATACCAAGAAAGAATGGATGATCATTGCCAACGTCAATCAAAATCATTCATCCATTGCGAAATTGTCTAAAAGCATCTTGGAAGACCCGCAACTGGCGTCTAAGGTCAAAGACAATATTGCCAAAGGCACCAATCGTCTAATCGCCTTAAATGCCGCTTCAGATGGTCTTCAGTTAACTGAAGATAAATTGAGAGATACACGCCATTTCTCCAATACCTTATTTAATATAATGCGTGGCGGTATTTTCGATCTGAACTATCAGATTGAAAAAAATGATTTTAAAACTTATATACAGAAGGCCAATAAAAAAGTGGCGAGGAATAACGAAGGCCTAATCGAACAATTTCCGGATACCTTTACCGTATTTAATCTGAGGGAATCGGCTTATAAAAGTTCCGATCCGAATTACAGAAGACTATGCCTTGAGTATATGCCACTGCGATTTAGCAGGCGTCATGGAGATCCGAGTCGTCCGTGGAATCAGTTTTCAATTAATACACGCAGTGAAATCGATGGTTCTAAAATATTGGATTATGAAGGAAACTGGCGCGATATCTTTCAGAACTGGGAAGCTTTAGCCCATTCATTTCCGGAATTTATTGAAAGTATGATTCATAAATTCCTTAATGCCACTACTTTCGATGGATACAACCCATATCGTGTGACTAAAGATGGTTTTGATTGGGAAACTATTGAACCCGACGATCCTTGGTCGTATATTGGGTATTGGGGCGATCATCAAATCATCTATCTTCTTAAATTCTTAGAGTTTATTGAAAAACGAAAACCTGGTCAGCTCGAACGGTTTTTTGATGAAGATCTCTTCGTTTACGCTAATGTACCGTATAAAATAAAGGATTTTAACAGCATTCTTGTAAATCCAAAAGATACCATCGAATTTGACGAATCTCTCGATTCAAAAATCCGACAGGAGCGATTTGAAATGGGAGCTGATGGCGCTTTACTCCGTGATGAAAACCGATTCATTGTTAAGGCAAATTTTATTGAAAAAATATTGGCAACTGTACTAGCGAAATTATCAAATTTTATTCCTGAAGGCGGCATTTGGATGAACACCCAACGTCCTGAATGGAATGATGCCAATAACGCATTGGTTGGGAATGGCGTTTCTATGGTGACGCTTTACTATTTGCGTCGTTTCTTGAAATTCTTTAAATCTGTTTTTGAAGAAACAACTATAGGATCCTTTCAACTTTCAAATGAACTCATCGAATTTTATAATAAGGTTGCGCAAATTTTAAAAGACCATGAAGGGCTTCTGGAAAATTCGATTGACGATAAAGATCGTACAAAGGTCCTTAAAAGCCTTGGTTTAGCCGCCAGTCAATATAGATCCCATATTTATGAAAATGCATTTTCAGGAAGAAAATCGGAAATTTCTCTGGAGAGTCTTAAAGGATTTGTTGATAGCTGCCTTTTACATTTAGAGCACTCCATTCGTTCTAATAAAAGGCCTGATAACCTCTTTCATGCATATAACCTGATGACTGTAGATGATGATGAAGTTTCCATTTCACATTTGAATGAAATGTTGGAAGGACAAGTCGCCGTTCTTAGTTCGGGTTATTTAACGGCCGGTCAGGCCCTTGATATTTTAGATGCTTTAAAGACCTCTGCGCTTTTTAGAGAGGATCAATATAGTTACTTGCTATATCCAAATAAAGAATTACCTAACTTCATCAAAAGAAATACGATTCCCAAAGATCGCGTTTCAAATTCGGCCTTTCTTCAAAAACTAATAGCCGATAACAATAATCAAATTGTTGAGCAGGATATAAATGGAGAGGTTCATTTTAATGGGAATTTCAAGAATGCAAATGACCTTAAGGATGCTTTGAAGTTACTTTCTGAATCATCTTATCAGTCGCTTGTTAGTTCTGAATTCGAAGATATTCTTGGCATATTTGAGGACGTTTTCAATCATAAGTCCTTTACAGGGCGCTCCGGTACATTTTATGGTTATGAAGGATTAGGTTCGATCTATTGGCATATGGTATCCAAGCTTTTGCTAAGTGTTCAGGAAAACTGCCTTGCAGCCATTAAAAACAATGAATCACCGGAATTAATAGGTAAATTATTAGATCATTATTACGAGATCCAAGCAGGTATTGGTGTGCATAAACCACCTAAATTATATGGAGCATTCCCGACCGACCCTTATTCACATACCCCATTTGGTAAAGGTGCACAGCAACCGGGAATGACCGGTCAAGTCAAAGAAGATGTTTTATGTCGTTTTGGTGAACTTGGAGTGTTCGTAAACAAAGGACTGCTTCAGTTCTATCCTTGCTTATTGAGAAAAAGTGAGTTTTTAACTAGTACTAAGAAATTTCAATATGTTGATATAAACCAAAATCATAGGACCGTAGAATTACCTGAGAATTCATTAGCATTTACCTATTGTCAGGTTCCCGTAATTTATCAAATCGCAGTAACAAATAAGATTGAGATATTGCATACTGACGGGGTTGGGGATACCATAAACGGATTGGTTTTAGACGCGCAAACCACAGAAAACATTTTTAAAAGAACAGGAGCCATAGAATTGGTTAAAGTTAATCTTGATAAAAGCATATTAAAATAAAAAATACGCATGAAAATATACACAAACATTATACTACTGACGCTGGTTGTTTGGTTAGTGTTTTCATGTAATAAAGAACAAAAAAATGAACAGCCTATGCAGCCTCATAACAATAAAACTGCTAAACATATTTTAGGGAATCCAAATTATTTGGCAATCTCCTATGGAGGGTATCGTAAAAATACCCGCGATATACAGCCAACTCAAGAAGAAATAAAAGAGGACCTGAGAATAATGGCTGCAATGGGGATTGGAATGCTGCGAACATATAATGTTCATTATCCGCATGCTTCTAATATTTTGAAAGCTATACGCGAACTTAAAGAGGAAGATTCCGGTTTTGAAATGTATGTGATGTTAGGTGCATGGATCGATTGTGAAAATGCCTGGACTTCAGAGCCCAATCATGAAGCTGAGAACTTGGAAGCAAATACTAAGGAAATAGAAAATGCTGTGGCATTAGCAAATCAATATCCTGATATCGTGAAGATTTTAGCCGTAGGAAATGAAGCTATGGTACATTGGGCTTCGAGTTATTTTGTTCAGCCAGCTATAATTTTGAAATGGGTAAATCATTTACAGGAATTAAAAAAATCGAATATACTGCCTTCTGACCTTTGGATTACAAGTTCAGACAATTTTGCGTCCTGGGGAGGCGGAGACAAAGCCTATCATAAAGAAGATCTGGTCAAATTAATTAAGGCTGTTGATTATGTTTCAATGCATACCTATGCATATCATGATACACACTATACTCCTGATTATTGGGTGAATGACACAACCCAATATGATACTGATTTGCAAAAAGTCGAAGCAGCCATGCTTAGAGCAAAAAAATATGCCATGTCACAATATCAAGGCGTAAAATCGTATTTAGATAGTTTAAATATCGATAAGCCAATTCATATCGGCGAATCGGGCTGGGCGAGTGTCTCTAATGGTTTTTATGGCAAAGACGGTTCAAGAGCAACCGATGAATATAAAGCAGCACTATATTATAAACATATACGCGATTGGACCAACGAGGCCGGCATGTCCTGCTTTTTCTTTGAGGCATTTAATGAGAATTGGAAAGATGCACGTAATCCATTAGGGTCAGAAAATCATTTCGGGTTATTTACAATTGATGGTAAAGCTAAATACGCACTCTGGGATCTGGTCGATCATGGTGTTTTTAATGGCTTAACCAGAAATGGAAACCCGATTACAAAAACCTATGATGGCAACAAAGAAAAACTCATGAAAGATGTATTGGTGCCAAAGACAAAGGCCGAAATCGTAATAAAATAAAGGCATGAGCAGGGAATCTTTATTTATGATATTATTTATTAGCATGACATTCATGTCTTGCAATAGTTTATCAAATAGTGATGAAGTGACCGTTTCCGGGAGACAGTTGTTGGTAAATGGCAAACCATATACCATTACCGGGATTTGCTATCATCCGGTTCCGATTGGAAGTATTGAACGAAGTTTCGAAACCCTGGACCAGGATCTGGCTTTAATGCTTGAGGCGGGAATAAATACGATACGCGTCTATGAACCCATTGACGATAAGAGTGTATTGGACAGAATAGATGCCGCCGGAATAAAACTTATCATTGGATTCGGTTATGATCAAAAAGGCGTCTATGATATCAAATCAGGTTCTTTTATTGATTATATAAATAAATATAAAACCCATAACGCCATACTCATGTGGGAACTGGGTAATGAATATAACTACCATCCCGAATGGTTTGAAGGTGATATTAAAAATTGGTATAAGGCCATGAACGCAGCAGCAGAGGTTATCCATAATAACGATCCCAATCATCCTGTGACAACCGCCCACGGTGATTTACCAAATGAATTAGCCCTTTCGATGAGCCCGAATATTGATGTCTGGGGAATGAACGTGTATCGAATGGTTGCCCCTGAATCTATATATCCTGAATGGACGGCAGTAAGCACGAAACCCATGTATTTTTCCGAAGCAGGGGCCGATAGTTATATGGGTAAAGCAGCTGAAGGATATGCTCAGGGTGAAAATCAAAAAGCCCAGGCCGATGCCAATAAAATCATTTTAGAGCGCACCTTCGATAGCCAGGGTATATGCTCTGGAGTGACCTTATTTTCCTTTACCGATGGTTGGTGGAAAGCAGGTAATAATGATGTACAGGATGTTGGAGGTTGGGCACCTGAAGGAAGTGGGGTTCCTTACGACAGGATCCCGAATGAGGAATATTGGGGTATCGTTGATATTCATCGAAACAAGAAAGAGACATTCAATGTTGTAAAGGAGATATACTTAAATCAAAAACATAAGCAATGAAGACAAGTGCTTTTTATATGGCCTTAATTCTAACCGTTATTATTATGAGTTGTAATGAAGAAAATACCGGTTTACAAGCTGAAGTTTATGAAACCTCGGCCAGCGGAAATAAATTGACGAAACTTGAAAATTTTTCAGCTTCAAACGAAAACGATTTAGTTCAAATTAAACTTTTTCCGGAAAAAGAGCGCCAAACTATTACCGGATTTGGAGGATCGTTTACCGAATCATCTGCTTACTTGTTAAATAAGCTATCTAAGAATAACAGAGAAAAAATTTTAGAGGCCTATTTTGGTGAGGATGGCGCTAAATATTCCCTAACAAGAACACATATCAGCTCTTGTGATTTTTCATTGAACAATTATACTTATGCTCCTGTGGCTGGCGACATTAAAATGGAGCATTTTTCCATAGAAGAAGACAAAGATGATATCATTCCAATGATCAAGGATGCCATGGCCATTTCAATAGAAGGCTTTCATATCATATCCTCCCCTTGGACTGCACCACCATGGATGAAAGACAATAAAGCCTATGTTGGCGGGAAATTGCTGCCGGAATATTATGACGCTTTTGCCTTGTTTTTCTCAAAATATTTAGAGGCCTATAAAGCGGAAGGAATAGATGTCTGGGGAGTCACTCCGGTGAACGAACCTCATGGTAATGGCAATAACTGGGAGAGCATGCACTTTTCGCCTGAGGAGATGACTGATTTTGTGCAAAATCATTTAGGGCCGAAATTAGAAGCTGAAGGTAAAGGTGACATCAAAATTTTAGGGTATGATCAAAATCGGGCCGGTATCCAGGAATGGGTAGATGTCATGTTTAAGGATGAAGCCTCTTCAAAATATTATGCGGGAACAGCGATACACTGGTATGAAAGTACATTTGATTATTTCCCTGAAGCCCTGCAGTACGGCCATAATAAAGCACCTGATAAGTACTTGATCCAAACCGAAGCATGTGTCGATTCCGAAATTCCAAAATGGCAGGACGATGCCTGGTATTGGAAAAAAGAAGCGACCGATTGGGGTTGGGACTGGGCGCCTGAAGACCAGCGTCATTTACATCCAAAATATGTACCTGTATATCGCTATGCAAGAGATATCATTGGATGCCTGAATAATTGGGTCGATGGTTGGGTCGATTGGAATATGGTTTTGGACAGACAAGGTGGCCCGAACTGGTTTGAAAATTGGTGCGTCGCACCTGTAATTGTTGATCCCGACAATGACGAGGTTTACTTCACACCCATTTACTTCACCCTGTCCCATTTTAGTCGATATATACGACCAGAGGCTAAGATTATCGAATTAGAGAACTCCGATGAATCCCTAATGGCCACAGCCGCTAAAAATCCTGATGGTTCCATTGCGGTAGTTGTGTTTAATCAAGACAAAGAAAAAAAGCAATTTTCCCTCACCTTAGGTGAACACTCAATAGTTGTGACAATCAGCCCTCAAGCCATTCAAACAATAATCATACCTGCATAAAACAATACTATATGTCGCAGTATAAAACCGCAAAAATTGATAAAGTACCATTTGGACAAAAAATGGCATTTGGGTCAGGTCATTTCGTTCTGAATTTACTTCCGGGAGCCCTGGCGGTTTTTATGTTCTTTTTAGTGACAGCGTTTGGAATGGACCCGTTTTTAGCCGGTTTGTTAGGAGGTTTACCTCGACTTTTTGATGCTATTACCGACCCCATAATGGGTTTTATATCTGATAACACTAAATCCAGGTGGGGACGACGACGACCATATATTTTCGTCGGAGCACTATTAAGTGGAATATTGTTTGCACTTCTATTTCAATTAAGTGAAGATAATTCGGTCTTATTTAATTTCTGGTATTTCCTCTTGATGTCCTTATTGTTCCTCATCGGAAATACCATGTACGCGACACCATTGGTTGGTTTAGGTTATGAAATGACTTCCGACTATAATGAGCGTACGCGTTTAATGGCATTTGCCAATACTGTTGGACAAATATCCTGGATGTTGGTGCCTTGGTTCTGGGTGGTTATTGCAGATCCCACTGTATTCCCTATAAGTGAAGAAATTTATAGAACCATTGGAGAAATGGGACTGACAGGAGATGATCTACAGAAAATCACAGATGAAAAATTACAGGCAAACGGTGTTCGTAAGTTATCGTTAATGGTGGGCTTCGGATGTGCCATACTTGGAATTTTACCGGCCTTTTTCTGTAAAGGTATTGATGCCGGAAAAATGGAAAATAGAAAAGAATTAAGCCTTAAATCAATGTCATCCAGCTTCAAAGATTTATTTAATGGAATAAAGGAAGTATCTAGAAACAAACCATTTATGAAATTATGCGGCGCTACATTTCTGGTATTTAACGGATTCCAAATTGTAGCTTCCTTCAGCTTTTTTATAATTGTATTTTATATATACAATGGCGATTATGGGCTAGCCGGTACATGGCCGGCATGGTTTGCTTCTCTTACGGCCCTTGTAACTGCTTTTATGGTAATTCCAATCATTTCACGCATCGCCAACAAATGGGGGAAACGGAAGGCTTTTATAATTTCAACGGTCATTTCTATTATTGGCTATGTATTAAAGTGGTGGGGGTTTGATAATTCATTAAACACACAATTCAATGAAACAGGTTTTGGCCAAGGATTAAATAGTTTTGTTGTTTCAATATTTGATACCATTGATCCCTTTTTGAACAGTATTGGTATGTCATGGTTTAGTATGGATACCTCTCAAGGTGGGCCATGGCTCATGTTCTTACCAATTCCACTCATGGCCTTTGGCTTAGGAGGATTATTTACATTAATGATGAGTATGACGGCAGATGTTTGTGATTTAGATGAGTTAGAAAATGGTATGCCGCGTAAAGAAGGTACCTATGGCGCCATATATTGGTGGATGGTCAAATTGGGTCAGGCTATTGCCTTAGTTTTGGGTGGTGCGATATTATCCTTGGTTGGTTTCGACGAAAGTGCTGTTTCACAAACAGCTGAAACTATGACGAGATTGCGAATAGCAGATATTGTAATACCTGCAGTCACGGCTGCCATGGCCATTTGGGTGATGTATAAGTATGACTTAAACGAAAAAAGAGCTCGAGAGATTAAGGCAGAATTAGAAGCGCGAAGAGGTAAATTGTAAAAGAAATTAATATGTCAGTAAGAGAGAAAAAAATAATGGCACTCGGTGGAATTGAATTCGCCAATAAAACCGAGATAGGTATTAAAAACCTGTTTAGAAGGTTATTGAATAACGGCATGCACGGTTTATGCTTCAGCCCATACTTAGACGGACAGGAACCGCAATCCCTGATTACGGAAGAACAAATACAGCGTCGGATAAAGATCATCAAACCCTATACGGCCTGGATACGTTCATTTTCATGTACCGATGGCAACGAGGCCATTCCTGCTATAGCACATCAACATGGTATTAAAACCCTTGTCGGAGCCTGGTTGGGTGATGATCCGGAAATCAATAGGCGAGAAATTGATAATCTTATTCAATTGGCCAATGATGGCTTTGTTGATATTGCTGCGGTAGGGAATGAAGTCATGTATAGAGGGGATTTAACCGAAAACGAATTATTGGATTTTATTCATGAAGTGAAGGCGGCGATTCCGGCTGATATCCCAGTGGGTTATGTTGATGCCTATTATGAGTTTACCGATAGGCCAAAAATTACCGAAGCCTGCGATGTGATCCTGGCGAATTGTTATCCGTTCTGGGAAGGTTGCCCACATGATTATTCGCTCTTATATATGAAAGAGATGTACAATCAGGCGGTTAAAGCGGCCAATGGGAAAAAAGTTATTATCTCTGAGACGGGATGGCCAAATTTGGGTAGCCCTTTTGAAGGTTCTCAGCCGTCATACGAAAATGCGATTAAATATTTTATCAATACTCAATTGTGGTCTAAAGAGGACGATATAGAGATCTTTTATTTTTCCTCCTTTGATGAACCCTGGAAAGTGGGAAGTGAAGGAGACGTAGGTGCGTTTTGGGGATTGTGGGATAAACATGAAGATCTTAAATATTAATTGAGCTTGAAAATAAAAAGCCTTTAAAAATGATTAAATTTTTGAAAAAATATTTCAGCTTTCTAAAATCAAGAACAATACAACATATGCAGTGACCACAACAACACCACAACAATCTAAATTTAATTGATAATAAGCGAATGTGTCCAATGAAACAGAGCCATGATTTAAAGCTTATTTCAAAGTTGATTTTACGGAATATGTGTTAAACGATCATTTTTTTTAGTTTGTATGATTATTGTAGGGTCAAAATTATATGATTGTTAAATATTTAGTCTTATTTTTACGAAATTCGAAATTGCTTTAACAAAGAAGAGAATTGCAATTGATAATAAGAAATTAACAACTTTAAACTATAAAAACTATTATGAAAAAACTTTACACTTTATTAGCCTTAACGGCCTTGTTTATAGGGCCAGTCAATGCCCAAGACATCAATTTTGATCCTGCAAGTATGGATGGTACTGGATGGATCGGGTATATGACCGTATTTAATTTGCCTGCACCTTTTGGAGATGAGGCTTACCAATTTGAAGGCGGTTGGGGAACAGCTGATCTTGTTGCTCAAGATAATATGGATGGAACAGTTACTTTAAAGCCAAATAGAATTGGTGATCCTGATCCTTATTGGCAAGGTGCAAATCCTCCAGGAAATCCTACAGGAAACAAAATGATGGAGGCAACTTATTATCTTCAAGATGATGCTTTAGCAGGAACAGACTTTACTTTTAACGCTGAAGTAATAAGTAATACGCTTAATATGGGAGGATTAGATGTCGGATTTACAGTTACCGCTTTTATCAAAGTTTTTCCAAATGATTTTAGTTCGGTCACTGTAATAGAATCTTATAATTTGGCAGATGGAAATTTTACGCTTACCCACGTTTCAACTGACTCAAATCCAGGTACCGGACCAGGAGATACTGACCATATTCAATATGGCTTTACAGTATATGGACCAAACGTAAGATTGAATACAGATCCAATGCCAACTGATCCGGGTTGGTATGATGATGACTATGATGCACTGGGTGGAATTTTAGTTGGTCCTAATATGACTTTATCAACAACCAATTTTGAGGCACCAAACTTTAGAGCCTTTCCCAATCCAACACAAAACAGCTGGACGATAAAATCAAATCAAGAGATATCAGAGGTTCAAATTTTTGATATGCTTGGGAAAAAGGTCATGACCGTTGTTCCGAATACCAGAGACATAAATATCGATGCGAATCAATTATCAAACGGTATCTATTTCGCACAAATAACTTCTCCCTCGGGGATTAATAGCATTAAACTGGTCAAAGAATAAGCTGGTTTGATTTTTTTCATATTAAAAAGCCACTATGATTGTTAGTGGCTTTTTATTTTTCAATATGTATATC
>JABDLA010000163.1 GCA_013001965.1 Flavobacteriaceae bacterium
CCTCCAACTATTGATCCTATGGCTTCCGATCTAACGATCGAATGTCTTGGACCTGATGGAAATGCTGCTGCATTCCAGGATTGGTTGGATTCAAATGGTGGTGCTTCTGCAACCGACATATGTAATAACGTATACTGGACTTATGACATCATAGCATCTACAGATGACTGTGGTTATACAGGTTCCTATACTGTTGATTTTATCGCATATGACGATTGTGAGAACTCTTCTAAGACAACAGCTACATTTACTGTTATCGATACAACACCTCCAACAATTGAGCCTGGTGCATCAGACCTAACGGTTGAATGCGATGGTCAGGGTAACCAACAACAACTTGATGATTGGTTAAATTCTAATGGTGGAGCTTCTGCTACTGATATTTGTGGTAACGTTACATGGACAAATAACTTTACGGGCTTGTCTGATCTATGTGGAGCTACAGGTTCAGCGACAGTCGAGTTTACGGCTACTGATGAATGCGGTAATTCCGATAAGACAACGGCTACATTTACTATAGAGGATACAATACCTCCGGCATTTGACCCTGAAGCGCAAGACGTGACAGTAGAATGCGATGGTGCAGGTAACCAAGCCGAATTGCAAGACTGGTTGGATAATAACGGTTATGCTCAGGCATTTGATATTTGTAGTGGTGTAACCTGGTCGAACAACTTTGGTGCATTAACTGATGAATGTGGTGCTACAGGTTCTGTAACAGTAACATTTACTGCTACTGACGACTGTCTAAACAGTTCAGATACTACGGCTACATTCACAATAGTTGATACTACAGATCCATATTTCACATATGTACCAGAAGATGTTGTACTTGAATGTGATCAGGATAAGCCTGTTGCCGATGCAACTGCAGATGATATCTGTGGAAGTGCTGATGTAACTTATATGGATTACTATGATTATACACCTTGGCAAGCAGAAATTTCCGGTGGAAATGGATTTGTTGATCTAAGTGCTTTGCCTAATGGATTTACAGCCCAAAGTTCTGATACAGGGTCTGGAAACCAATATACTGCTGTTGCTTCTACAGTTGTGAAGCCACAAACCATTAGTTTCGATTGGACGTTTACGACTAACGATTCTGGATGGGAGCAGTTTATTACTGTTATTAATGGTGTAACTACGGTTCATGCTGATTCAAATTCAGCTGGTAGTTTTTCAGTTGATCTTGCTGCCGGAGATAAATTCTCGGCTGGTGCTTTGACTGTAGACGATCTGTTTGGTAGTGGTGAATTTGGAACTGTTGTAGTTACCAATTTAACTATGACTCCAATAGATCTTGAATGTCCAGTTACCGATTGCTTCGTGCGTCAGTTCACAGCAACTGATGAATGTGGAAACACAGCAACAGCTGAGCAATTAGTGACATTTGTTGATACAACACCTCCTGTAATCGATCCAGCTGCATCTGACCTTACGGTTGAATGCGACGGAAATGGAAACCAGGCCGATTTAGACGCATGGTTAGATTCTAACGGTGGTGCTTCTGCAACAGATAATTGTACAGGTGTAACCTGGACAAATGACTTTACTGAGTTGTCAGATGATTGTGGAGCCACAGGTTCAGCAACAGTAATATTTACTGCTACTGATGGTTGTGGAAACAAATCTGAAACTTCAGCTACATTTACTATAGAAGATACAACACCTCCAACTATTGATCCAGGAGCATCTAACCTGACGGTTGAATGCGACGGTGAAGGTAACCAGGCTGATCTTGAAGCATGGTTAGCATCTAATGGTGGTGCATCTGCAACTGATATCTGTAGTGATGTAAGCTGGTCTTACGACTGTGGAGAGCAAGAAAGTGGTATTGTCTTTAATTGCGTATTTGATCCTCAAGGAGAAAATCAAAATGCAGTTATCACATTTGGACCTGCAACAGGAACTGATGGAGGATACGATACATTTGATAATGGAACTGGGCTATTCTTTGGAAACCTTCCAGGTATTTATGAGTACAGCCTTAGCTTCAATCTTCAGTTAAACAGATGGGAATGTTATGAATTAGCAGACGGTGGACCAGTGATAATCTGGTATAGCGAAGTAGCTACTCCATCTCCTTCTTGTGATCCTGCCGATTGGACCGATGCAGGACCATTCTGTCAATTGCTTGAAGTAGATTGTCCGGAAGAATGTAAGTTGACTGACGAATGTGGTGCTACCGGTTCTGTAACTGTAGTATTTACAGCGACTGACGAATGTGGTAACTCTACAGATACAATAGCTACATTTACCATTGAGGATACTACTAATCCGGTGATCACAACACCTCCTGCAGATTTAACTGTAGAATGTGACGGTGCTGGTAACCAGGCTGAATTAGATGCATGGTTAGATAGTTTCGCTGGTGCAGTTGGTGAAGACCTTTGTGGCGATGCGACATGGTCGCATAACTTCACAGCATTATCTGATGATTGTGGTGCTACAGGTTCAGCTATGGTAGAATTCACCTTAACTGATGAATGTGGTAACGATGTGAAAGACACAGCTACATTTACTATAGTAGATACAACACCGCCTTCGATTGATGTTGAAGCATCTGACCTAACGGTTGAATGTGGGCCTGATAATGCTGCCGAGTTGCAAAACTGGTTAGACACTATTGGTCTTACAGGTGCTGCTTCAGACGAATGTAGTGATATTGCATGGACGAATGACTTTGCTGGGCTTTCTGATCTTTGCGGATTAACAGGAGCGGCGACTGTAGAATTTACAGCGACTGATGAATGTGGTCTTACGAGTAAGACAACCGCAACATTTACTATAGAGGATACAACGCCTCCGGTATTAGTTGGTGAAGAGCCAGGAAACTTGAATGGCTTGAATGCATGCTACAATGAAATGCCTGAACCTCCAAGTTTAGAGGAGATCGCAGCCTTATTCTTTGAAGAATGTGGCGAGGTTATCGTTGAGCTTAATTCAAACCCAGTAGGAGACGATTGTGGTTGGTCTGTACTTCATATTTATACCATAAAGGATGAATGTGATAACTATGCAGCCGATGAGATCAAGATCTTCTATTCAGGTGGCGATGATACGAAGCCAGAGATCTGGGGTGTTCCGGGTGACGAGATTGCAGATTGCGAAAACGTTCCTGAAGCTCCTGAGGTAACTGCTACAGATAACTGTGGTAAGCCTGTAGATCTTCAATATAGTGGTGATGTTATTACTCCAGGAAACTGTGATGGTAACTACACGATTACAAGAACTTGGACTGCTACAGACGAATGTGGTAACCAAACGGTTGAATCCTATACTATCGATGTTCAGGATAATACACCTCCAGCACTAACAGGTCAATTACCTCCATTTGAAACATGGGGTATCAATAGCTGTCAGCCGGAAGGTGATTATGGGCCAAGCGCTCAGGATATCGCAGATCAGTACACTGATAACTGTAGTGGCGTAATGGTTACTAAAGAGATCAAGAGTAATAATGGTACTGATTGTGGTTGGATTATCGACATTGAATATGTTGTTAAAGACAACTGTGGAAATGTTGCCGATACATTCAAACTGTGGTTCGCTGGTGAGGATATGAATCCTCCTACGATCGTGCAGTCTCAAGAGTGCTTGAATGAAGATTTCTTATTGACAACGTCTGACGGTGCTGATTGCCCGGCTGATGCTGGAACATCATTAGTACCAGGACATACAGTGGATAAGAACAATCCTGACTTTACAGTAGCCGGATTACCATTTGGTTTCGGTGGATTGAATCCATGCTTCGAAGATGATTGTACAGATAAGAATGACTTGAGATTTGTAGTTGATACTGTTGACGTTCAAAAAGATGATTGTCCTGCAGTGATTACAATTACATTCGATGTACTTGATATCTGTGGTAATGCTTACGAGGACTTCGTATGTGTATTCTATGTAACTGACAATGAATTGCCAGTACTGGATTGCCCGGAAGGAGCTGACCTTGGTCAAGATCCTGCTGCCGATCCTCAAACGGGAATTCCTTATGGTTTAGTTGATAAAGTGCCTTACACGGATAACTGTGATCCTGATGGATTAACAACAACCTTCTCGGATGATGTAACATCTGAGCCTGGATCTGTAACAAATTCAGCTGGTTTCTTCCGAATCAATTGCTTATTTACTACCGGTGGAATATTCTCTGAATTTGTATACTATCAAACGGGTTACGATCCTAATGGATATGCGACCTATGAAACCAACGGAATCCCTGGATTCCCAGGTTTTGAAGCTGAGGTAGTTTACAATGATGTTGAAGGTCGATTTGAGTCTACATTGTACTTTAACGGTCAATTTGACAACGTATCTTGGGTGAATTACACCACTGAATACTATCCTTCTTGCAATACAGCGGATTGGATTGTGGTCAATCAAGGTGGATGTGTCTTAGATGTTATCTGTTATCCGACTGAGGTAATTGACTACACATTAGTAAGAACATTTACTTATACTGATGCATGTGGCAATGAAGGTACTTGTGATGTGACCTATACTTGGTCTGAAACATTTGATTTACCAAATCAAGCAAATAGTTCATCAGATTTAGACCAGAATGCTTCAGGTGAAAATCCAAGTATTTTACCAGTAAATCAGTCAGCAAGTGCTGATAATAGTGTTGAAATTGACTTTACTGCATATCCAGTACCTTTCGATAAAGAAGTTAGCGTTAAGTACAACTTCGAATTCGATACGGATGTCACCATCCAGGTATTTGATACGAAAGGATTGTTGATCATGTCTGAGACACATAACAATTCAAATAGAAACATGGATCATACGACCAAACTAGACTTGTCTAGAGGTGGAGACCAGGTATTCTATATACACCTTACCACGAATAAAGGTACGGTTGTTAAGAAAGTTGTGTCCTCAGGACTTAAACGGAACTAATAATTAGATTCCATATAAATTGAAAAAGCAGCCATTGTAAAATGGCTGCTTTTTTTTGTTCAAACCTGAGTCAAGAAGACCCTGAAACGAGTTCAGGGTGACATTGATTTGTCATGCTGAATTCAGTTCAGCATCTAATGACTAAATTTACATATGCCAAGAACACTCCATAGATACTGGGTTTACATCATAACTAACAAACCACAAGGCGTCTTATACATTGGAGTCACAGCTGGGATAGACGATAGGATGGAACGTCATGTGTCAGGTAAGGGAAGTGTCTTTGCTGCCCGATATAAATTGAGGCGATTGGTATACTATGAGGAATTCAAATATGTAAATGATGCTATTGCCAGGGAGAAACAGCTCAAGCGATGGCGGCGGCAATGGAAGATAAATCTGATTGAGGAAGAAAACCCTGAGTGGAAGGATCTTAGGAAACATTAGACTCTGAAAGAAGATAGACCCTGAAACAAGTTCAGGGTGACAAAGCAATGTAGTGAGGAACCCGAATCAAGATAGACCCTGAAACAAGTTCAGGGTGACAAAGCAATGTAATAAGGAGCCTGAGTCATCGAGACCCTGATACAAGTTCAGGGTGACAAATCAATGTCATGCTGAATTTAATTCAGCATCTATAGCTTCAGCATCTATCGCGCACATTGCACACAAAACCTGGAGTGTGGCATCAGTAGAATCCGGCCAATGGGTATAGGCGTATTACACCCACCGCAAATACCAAAGTCGGGGTCATTGATATTGGATAAGGCGATCTTTAAATTTTTGAGCTTTTGTTCAGCCTTTCTAAGGGCCGCTTCATTAACCGTCTTATTGTTTATGGCATCCATGCGAGAAATGCGTCCTATGGCGTTCTCTGGGGCAATGGGCTTGGTTAATTCTTTGTAATTGAGGATTGCTGCTTCAGTGGCTGCAATTTCAGCTTCAATTTTTTGTTCTATGTCTTTAAGATCTTTGCTCTCCATAATTAATAGGGTAGGGCTAACTTAATAAAAAAACGCTGCCTTAAACAGACAGCGTTCTACATTTATTTTGAATTTAATTTAAGACTTCGATGATTTTTCCTTTTTCTCAACCTTGATCGTCAATTCTTCTGCACCTTTTTCAAGATCCATTTTTATGACATCGCCTTCCATGATCTGAGACTTGATGATCTCTTCGGCTAGGGCATCTTCGATATACTTTTGAATAGCGCGTTTCAATGGCCGAGCACCATACTGCTGATCAAATCCTTTATCGGCAATAAAATCTTTTGCTTTTTTAGATAACTTAAGAACATATCCCAGTTCTTTTATACGATCTAGTAACTTCGCCAATTCAAGATCGATGATCTTATTGATATCTTCTTTCTCGAGTACATTGAATACAACCACGTCGTCAATCCTGTTTAGAAATTCAGGAGCAAAGGCCTTTTTTAGTGCATTTTCAATAACTGAACGTGCATTAGAACTAGCCTGATCTTTCTTAGCCGATGTACCAAATCCAACCCCTTGTCCAAAATCCTTAAGTTTTCTGGATCCTATATTAGAGGTCATTATAATAATGGTATTGCTGAAGTCGATCTTTCGTCCCAGGCTATCGGTCAAATAACCATCATCAAGTACCTGAAGTAACATATTAAATACGTCAGGATGGGCTTTTTCAATCTCATCTAAAAGAACAACGGCATAAGGCTTGCGTCTAACTTTTTCAGTGAGTTGTCCGCCTTCTTCATAGCCAACATATCCGGGAGGTGCCCCGATCAATCTTGAGATGGCAAACTTCTCCATATACTCACTCATATCGATACGTACCAACGCATCTTCACTGTCAAAAAGTTCACGAGATAACACCTTGGCTAACTGCGTTTTACCCACTCCAGTCTGACCTAAAAATATAAATGATCCAATAGGTTTATATGGGTCTTTTAAACCGGCTCTGTTTCTTTGAATTGCACGCACTACTTTTGAGACTGCTTCGTCTTGCCCGATCACTTTTCCTTTGATTAAATCAGGGAGTTGGGCCAACTTATTGCTTTCGGTCTGAGCGATTCGATTCACAGGAATTCCGGTCATCATGGAGACCACATCTGCTACATTTTCTTCGGTCACAGTCTCACGATGTTGTTTTGATTCTTCTTCCCATTTTTCCTGGGCTTCAGACAGGCTGCGTTCCAATCGTTTTTCATCATCCCTTAACTTGGCAGCTTCTTCATACTTCTGTTTTTTAACCACAGAATTCTTGGTTTCCTTAACATCTTCCAATTGCTTCTCCAATTCAAGGATCTGATCAGGAACATCAATATTGGTGATATGAACACGTGAACCGGCTTCATCTAAGGCATCAATGGCCTTGTCCGGAAGAAAACGCTCGGTCATATACCTGTTGGTTAATTTTACACAGGCCTCAATAGCTTCATCAGTATATTCAACATTATGATGCTCTTCGTATTTCTCTTTAATGTTATTCAATATTTCAATGGTCTCAACAACAGTGGTTGGTTCGATCAATACCTTTTGAAAACGGCGCTCTAAGGCCCCATCTTTTTCAATGTATTGCCTATACTCGTCTAAAGTCGTTGCACCCACACATTGAATCTCTCCGCGTGCCAGGGCAGGCTTGAACATATTTGATGCATCAAGGCTTCCTGTTGCGCCACCGGCACCAACAATGGTATGTATCTCATCTATGAATAGTATGATATCATCATTCTTCTCAAGCTCATTCATGACCGCCTTCATCCGCTCTTCAAATTGTCCGCGATATTTTGTTCCTGCAACTAAACTTGCAAGATCAAGCGTAACTACGCGTTTATTAAAAAGAATACGTGATACTTTGCGTTTCACGATTCTATTGGCCAGTCCTTCGGCAATCGCCGATTTACCAACACCGGGTTCACCAATGAGTAATGGATTGTTCTTTTTACGTCGGCTCAATATTTGAGAGACGCGTTGAATTTCTTTCTCACGACCAACAACAGGGTCTAATTTTCCTTCTTCGGCCATTGCGGTCAGGTCTCGGCCAAAATTATCTAATACTGGGGTTTTTGACTTTTTAGCGCCTTTGGCAGATGCCTTAGCAAACGGATCTTCCTTGGAGCTTTCATCCTCTGTGGACGGGTCATCGTCTGAATAAGACTCGGCCTTTGGAGGATCTATATAGTCATCGTCATTTGCGATCATATATTTGAATTGTTCTTTTACGTTGTCGTAATCAACTTTAAGTTTATTTAAAAGTTTTGTTGTAGGATCATTCTCATTCCTCAAAATGCATAGTAATAAATGTGCTGTATTGATAGAGGAACTCTGGAATAATTTCGCTTCTAAAAAAGTAGTCTTCAAAGCACGTTCGGCCTGCCGGGTTAAATGCAGGTTTTTCTTCTCGTTCGAAGCCACTGTAATATTAGGGTTCGCCGGACTCAATATTTCAACTTTTCTGCGTAAATGATTAAGGTCGATGTCCAGGGCATTCAAGATGTCTATAGCCTTACCATTTCCATCTCTCAAAAGTCCAAGCATAAGGTGTTCAGTGCCAATAAAGTCATGGCCTAAACGCAAGGCCTCCTCTTTACTAAACGCTATAACATCCTTAACTCTTGGTGAAAAATTATCATCCATAAAACAATAGGTTTCTGCATTAAAAATAATTAAAAACAAATATAATAGGGCAAAAACTGTACCCTAATTTTTGCAGAATGATGCTAATAGACTAAAAAACTTTAAAAAATCAAAACTTTTAACAGCATACTTATTAACGAAAAACGGGTCAAATTTTGTTGATAAAATGTCCTAAAAATGAAGTCGGAATTACCTACGAACACTTACAAAATACGTATATTAGCACGATTTTGAAAACCTACAAAAAAACGAATAATTTTATATATGGCAGACGGAGAAAAATTAATCCCAATTAACATAGAAGATGAGATGAAATCGGCCTACATTGATTACTCAATGTCGGTCATTGTGTCACGTGCACTCCCAGATGTAAGAGATGGTCTGAAACCGGTTCACAGACGTGTTTTATACGGCATGCATGAATTGGGGGTTAGATCAAATACAGCACATAAGAAATCCGCAAGAATTGTTGGTGAAGTTTTAGGAAAGTATCATCCACACGGAGATACCTCAGTGTATGACACCATGGTGCGTATGGCCCAGGAATGGAGCTTGCGCTATATGTTGGTTGACGGTCAGGGTAACTTTGGGTCCATTGATGGAGACAGTCCGGCAGCGATGCGTTATACTGAAGCGCGTATGCGGAAGATATCTGAGGACATGTTGGCAGATATTGATAAAGATACAGTCGATCACAAATTAAATTTTGATGACACCTTACAGGAACCAACGGTATTACCAACACGAATTCCCGGCCTTTTGGTCAATGGAGCCTCGGGTATTGCCGTAGGTATGGCAACCAATATGCCACCTCATAATTTGTCGGAAGTTGTTGATGGCACAGTGGCCTACATCGATAACAATGCTATTGAGATTGATGAACTCATCACCCATATCAAGGCACCCGATTTTCCAACAGGTGGAACGATCTATGGCTATGACGGTGTAAAAGAAGCCTTTAATACGGGCCGTGGCCGAATTGTAATGCGTGGAAAAGCCGAAATTGAAGAAGTCAACGGACGTGAATGCATTATAGTTACAGAAATTCCATATCAGGTAAATAAAGCCGATATGATCAAGAAAACGGCCGATATTGTCAACGACAAAAAACTGGATGGAATTTCCACAATACGGGATGAATCCGATCGTAAAGGGATGCGAATCGTTTATGTATTGAAGCGGGATGCCATTCCAAATATCGTTCTCAATAAACTATATAAGTATACGGCACTTCAATCGTCTTTTAGTGTCAATAATATTGCCTTAGTCAATGGCAGGCCACAATTGTTGAACCTCAAACAAATGATTGGTCATTTTGTAGACCATCGTCATGAGGTTGTTGTAAGGCGTACCAAGTATGAATTGAAAAAAGCAGAAGAAAGAGCTCACATACTTGAAGGATTGATTATTGCATCCGATAATATTGATGAGGTCATTGCTTTGATCAAGGCCTCTGCCAATGCTGATGAAGCCAGGGAGAAGTTGATTAAAACATTCAAGCTGTCCGAAATTCAGGCGAAGGCGATCGTTGAAATGCGATTACGTCAATTGACTGGCCTGGAGCAGGACAAATTACGTACAGAATATGATGAACTTCTAATAACGATTGAAGATCTAAAAGACATCCTTGAGAAAAAGGACCGTCGAATGGACATCATTAAAGAAGAGCTTTTAGAGGTCAAAAAGAAATATGGAGACGAACGACGCTCTCAAATTGAATATGCAGGCGGCGACTTGTCCATTGAAGACATGATCCCTGATGAGAAAGTGGTGATCACCATCTCACATGCCGGATATATCAAACGGACTTCACTGACCGAATATAAAACGCAGCATCGTGGTGGCGTAGGTCAAAAAGCCTCGACAACGCGTTCGGAAGATTTCCTCGAATACCTATTTGTTGGAACGAATCATCAATACATGCTGTTCTTTACTAAAAAAGGAAAATGTTTCTGGATGCGGGTTTATGAAATTCCGGAAGGAAGCAAAACCTCAAAAGGAAGAGCCATCCAGAATTTGGTCAATATTGAACAGGATGATAAGGTCAATGCATTTATCAATACGCAGGATCTTAAAGATGATGATTACATCAATAGTCATTATGTCATCATGGCGACCAAAAAAGGCCAGGTCAAGAAAACGTCACTGGAGCAATATTCAAGACCAAGAACTAATGGTATCAATGCGATCACCATTAGAGAGGATGATGAATTGCTGGAAGCTAAATTAACGACTGGTGATAGTGAGGTGATGTTAGCCGTTAAAAGCGGAAAGGCCATTCGTTTTGAAGAAAGCAAAACACGACCCATGGGTCGAAATGCATCTGGGGTTAGAGGTATTAAACTAGCCGATGAGAACGATGAGGTTGTTGGCATGGTTTCGGTGAACGATCAGGAAAGTGATATTCTTGTAGTTTCCGAAAATGGCTATGGTAAGCGTTCCAGTTTAGATGATTACAGAATTACTAATCGTGGAGGAAAAGGTGTAAAAACCATTTCTATTACAGAAAAAACCGGTAAATTAGTAGCAATAAAGAACGTTACAGATAATGATGATCTAATGATCATTAATAAATCCGGAATTGCTATACGTATGGCAGTACAAGATTTGCGTGTCATGGGAAGAGCGACTCAGGGTGTTAAACTTATCAATCTTAAAAATTCAGATTCAATTGCAGCAGTTGCAAAAGTGATGCATGATGAAGATGATGTAAATGGAAATGGTGAGGTTGAAACGCCTGATAATGAAGCTACTGAAAATGATGGCACAACAATTGATACTACTCCAAACGAATAAAGAATACAATAATAATTAAACGTAACTCAAATGAAAAAACATGTAATAATGGGTCTGGCCTTAATGATGGTCACATTTACATTTGCACAAAAAAAGGAACTAAAAGAAGCTGAAAAAGCAATCAAGAATAATAATTTCGCCAGTGCAAAAACACAGTTAGATGCTGCCGCGGCCATGATGTCATCAATGGATGATAAGACCCTGGCTAAGATGTATTTTTTAAAAGGAAAAGCATTTTATGCCAATGGGACTGCCAACGACAGTGACATTGCAGTGGCTCTCGAAAGTTTTAAAAAGTTAAGAGAAGCTGAAGCTAAAACCGGAAAAAAAACCTATACAGCACAAGCAGATGAAATGCGTACTGAAATGAGCAACGGATTTCTAACCAAAGCTCAATCAGCACTCGATCAAAAAGATCATGCATCTTCGTCGATCAATTTTGAACGTGCTTACCGAACATCAACTTCTGACACCTTATATCTATACAATGCTGCATTATTAGCGACTTCGAGTAAAAATTATGATGATGCAATCAGAATGTATGATGAGTTAACCGAGCTTGGTTATACCGGAATCAGTATGGATTATAGAGCAACAGAAATCGAAACAGGAGAGGAACAATCATTTCCTACTTCGGTTTTAAGGGATATTTCTGTGCAAGCCGGTACTCACGATAAATCAAGAAATGTAAAGTCTGAATCCAAGGTCGGCGAGATCGCAAAAAATGTTGCACTGATCTATATTGAAAAAGGGGAGACTGATAAAGGACTGGCTGCTATTGAAAAAGCGAAAAACACCAACCCGAATGATTACAATTTAATATTGGCAGAAGCAAATGTTCGCTATAAATTAGGGGAACAGGATAAGTATAAAGAATTGATCTCAGAGGCTTTAAAACTGGAACCAAATAATCCTGATCTTTTATTTAATTTAGGTGTTGTTGCAGGTGATCAAGGTAATATCGATGAGGCTCAAAGCTATTATGATCAAGCCATTGCCGCAGATGCGACTTATACAAGAGCCTATATGAATTCGGCTGCTATTATACTTGAAAAGGAGCAGGCTATCATAGATGAAATGAATGCTTTGGGAACTTCTGCAGCAGATGATAAGAAATATGAGGAGCTTCAGGAAGACCGATTAAATGTTTACAGAGAAGCAATTCCTTATTTGAAGTCGGCTATTGAACAAGAACCGGATAATATCAATGCGGTTAAAACCTTAATGAACATTTATAGTGTTCTTGGCGATACTCCAAATTACCAGGCCATGAAAGCCAAAGCTGAAGAGTTGGGCGGAGAAAACTAAATATAAAATACTTTAATTTAAAAAGCCATTCAATTTGAATGGCTTTTTTTATATGATCTTCTTGATGACGCGAAGTTTATGGGTGTGGGTTCTTTTGTCCATATTGTAAATCCCTGAATGATCCAGTCGGTCAATCCTGACCTGGCCATGAGCATGAATGATATAATTGTCCTTCATAATGATCCCAACATGAACAATATCACCATCTGCATTATCGAAGAACGCGAGATCTCCAGCTTCACTTTCTTCAATGAAACTTAAGGCCTCTCCTTGACTGGCTTGCTGAGAGGCATCTCTCAGTAATTCATAACCATTTATCTTATAGACCATTTGAGTGAAGCCTGAACAATCAATTCCAAATGGTGTTTTTCCTCCCCACAAATATGGTGCATTCATATACATCGCAGCCGTATTGATGAGATGCTCTTTTTTCTTTTTCCCGCTTATTTTATGCCCGTCAAAAGCATGCTTAAAAAGTTTCAACCCGTTTAATGAAGATCCCAATGGAATGGGGTAGAGTTGATCATTCTTATCACGAACAAATTCGATAAGATCGGCTGAATAAACCGGTTTTGCTTTTGATATTTTTTTATAATCGCTTTCGCTGATAATGAGGTATTGCTTATTATCGATCCAACCTTCATATTTATCAAAGGCGATCCTGATCTTGCTCCATTTTTTTCGTTGTTCAAGAACCTTGAAATGATCACCATAAAGCAATTGAGAAACCAATTCACTTTGGTCTGAGGCTTCAAACCGAAGCGGGACGATGCTTAAATTACAAATACCGTACTGCATCAACTGTTTTAATTTCGTTCTATGACCATTGCCGAAGCACCACCACCGCCATTACATATAGCCGCCGCACCAATTTTGGCATTATTTTGATGAAGTACATTGATAAGTGTAACCAATATTCGCGCGCCTGAACAACCCAAAGGATGCCCAAGTGAAACGGCTCCGCCATTTACATTAACCGTTTCATCGCTTAAACCAAGTATTTTCATATTGGCTAATCCAACGACCGAAAATGCCTCATTGAATTCGAAATAATCAACATCATCTATTGTTATATTGGCCAGATCAAGTGCCTTTGGTAAAGCTTTTGATGGCGCAATTGTAAACCACTTTGGTTCCTGAGCAGCGTCGGCGTAACTTTTTACCGTTGCCATTGGTGTTAACCCCAATGCGTCGGCCTTTTCCCGGCTCATTAAAACGAGCGCCGCAGCTCCATCATTAATGGTCGATGCATTTGCAGCAGTTACAGTTCCTTCCTTCGTAAATGCAGGACGAAGATTAGGGATCTTCTCCATTTTAACATTGGTGTATTCTTCGTCACGAGAAACAACCACCGGTTCTCCACGTCGTTGTGGAACTTCTACTGGCACAACTTCATTATCGAATTTTCCATTATCCCATGCTGCTGCCGATCTGTTATACGATTGGATAGCGAAAGCGTCCTGATCTTCTCTTGTGAACTCATATTTATCGGCACATGCATCCGCACAAACACCCATGGCATGTTTCTCATAGGCATCCACCAATCCGTCTTTCTGCATACCATCTTCAAATGTAGCGGGCCCGAATTTTGTCGCGGTTCGGGCGTGGTAATAATGTGGTATAAGGCTCATATTTTCCATGCCACCGGCAACCACAATATCTGTATCTCCAAGTCGGATCGATTGTGCAGCTTGCATCACTGCTTTCATGCCTGAAGCACAGACCTTATTGACTGTTGTACATGGCACTGTATCTGGGATTCCTGCGTAAATGGCAGCTTGTCTCGCAGGTGCCTGACCGGTTCCTGCCTGGACAACATTCCCCATAAGGACTTCATTGACCATTTCCGGTTTTAATCCGATTTTTTCCAGGGCACCCCTAATAGCAATTGCACCAAGTTGTGGTGCAGAAACCGTTGATAATTTCCCCATAAAACTGCCGATTGGTGTTCTTACTGCCGACACAATTACGACCTCTTTATTCATTTTTATTTGATTTAATTTTCGCTATGGCGAAATTAATTAAAAATATACAGATAACTAAACGATTGAACTATTATCGTAAAATACCATTACACTTATTTTTTCTTACTTTTGAATAATTTCGAATTTGTAAATGAAAGACCTTCTCAACAGTTTTTATAAACGGCATTCTTTAATTTATAAGGGTTTACTTTTTGTACTAACTACCTTTCTTATCGTTTACTTTTTTCCCAAAAGCGGAAAGTTCAAATACAATTTTGAAAACGGTAAGCCCTGGCAGTCGGAAAATTTATATGCACCCTTTGATTTTGCAATTAAAAAAACCGATGAAGAACTTGAAGCTGAACGAAAGGAAGTTGCAGATAAAGCGGCGATTTACTTCGATATTGATGACTCGGTAGAAGGTGCTGTAAAGCAAGCTTATTCAGAGCAGTTCAATATTGTTTTTCCGGATTCCTTAACGCATCTAAATCGCGACTTTTTGTTAAAACAGGGCGATTATATCATTGAGGATGTCTATGATAAAGGAATACTAGATAAACCCTATACCTATACTGATTCAGACAATATTATTTTTCTTAAAAACAGATCCCAAACGTCAGCAGGAAAATTTTCGAATCTGATCGCCCAGGAAACGCTGCGAAATTTTCTAGAAGTTGAAATTGACACCTATCGGCTTACTGATTATAAATCGGAGTTTTTATCGTTATTCTTCGATATCATCAAACCCAATGTCAGCCTTAATGAAACCATCACCAACAACGCCCTTGAGGAAGAATTATCGAAGATTACTCCTTATCGAGGCAGTATTGAACGTGAAACGCTTATCATTTCAAAAGGCGAAGTGGTAGAAGGGGAAAAACTTAAAATCTTAAGATCTTTAGAGCTCGAATATCAGTCACAGGTCTGGACCCAGGCGAACTATAACTGGATTTTGGTCGCCTATACTTTGCTAGTCGCGCTTGCTCTACTGATGCTCTTGCTGTTCTTACGTAAATACCGACTTGAGGTTTATAATAACAATACCAAAGTCACCTTCATTTTTTTTAATATTCTTTTAATGGTCTTTGTGACGACCCTGGTCGTTAATTATAATTCGGAATATTTGTACTTGGTACCCATAGCTATTTTGCCCCTGACATTAAAGGCTTTCTTTGATGCTCGACTGGGTTTATTTACACATGTGATCACTGTTTTATTACTGGGTTTTATTGTAACGAACAGTTATGAATATATGTTCTTGCAAATTATTGCCGGTATAGTTACCATTTTAACTGTTTCTGAATTGTACAAAAGGGCGAATTTATTCATTTCGGTGGGTCAGATTACATTGATATATATCGTTGCTTATTTTGCATTTTTTGTCATTCATGAAGGCAGTGTCGACAATATTAATTGGGAAACTTTCCTATTATTTATTCTCTGTGGTTTGGCAACCTTATTTGTTTTGCCGCTTATTTATGTCTATGAAAAATTGTTCGGATTGGTATCAGACGTGTCTTTGTTGGAGTTGTCGGATACGAATTCCAAGTTGTTAAAGCAATTATCTAATGAAGCCCCCGGAACCTTCCATCATTCCCTGAATGTTGCTAATCTTGCGGAAGCCTCTGCCAATGAAATTGGTGCTAATGCGATGTTAAGCCGTGTTGGAGCCTTATATCATGATATCGGAAAGATGAAGAACCCCACTTATTTCACCGAAAATCAATCGACCGGAATAAATCCACATGATGAGTTATCACCGAAAGAAAGTGCCGATATTATTATCGATCATGTCATCAATGGCATTGAATTAGCTAAGAAACATAATTTACCAGATAGGATCATAGATTTTATTCGGACTCATCATGGGACTAATCTTGTTTATTATTTCTATATAAAGGAATTGGATAAGGATAAAAATATTGATCGAGATGATTTTATGTATCCCGGACCAAGGCCGTTTAGTAAAGAAACAGCTATTTTGATGATGTGTGATAGTGTGGAGGCGGCGTCAAAAAGTTTGAAGGAACCAACCTCTTCCAAGATCGATGCCTTTGTGGAAAATATCATTAACAAGCAAATAGAGGACGAGCAATTTTTAAACGCGAATATTACTTTTAAGGAAATACAATCGATCAAGAAAGTATTGAAGCATAAACTGGCCAATATTTATCATTTGAGAATTGAATATCCCGAATAGTTGCCGGTTTAAAATATTAATAAATAGTTTGCGTTGTTGCTGCTGATGAGTTACATTTGCAACCGCAAAATCAGTGCAAAAGTTCATTAAAATAGGAGAGGTGCCAGAGTGGTAATGGAGCAGATTGCTAATCTGTCAACGCGTAAGTGTTGCCCGGGTTCGAATCCCGGTCTCTCCGCTTTATCAGACTAACTCAAAAAGTTCGGGCTTGTACCACGCCATTGGCGTGGCAGGTCTAGCCCGGTTTATAAGGCTTTAGTGAAATTATCGCGCCTCGTTTGGGACGCGGAGGTCGTCACGCGAAAGGCGTGACCACCCGGTTCAAATGAAATAAAGTTGGCTGAGTAAGTTAAAAGATAATCAATTCGGGGTGTACCACGCCATTGGCGTGGCAGGTCTCATCCCGGTTTATAACGCTTTGGCGTTATTATCGCGCCGCGTTTGGGACGCGGAGGTCGTCACGCGAAAGGCGTGACCACCCATTTGAGATGGATTAAAGTGGGTTTAAGTAAGTTAAAAGATAATCAATTCGGGGTGTAGCGTAGCCCGGTTATCGCGCCGCGTTTGGGACGCGGAGGTCGCAGGTTCGAATCCTGCCACCCCGACAATAAAATAAAGCAGAGTTTTTGTAGAAAGCTTGCTTTCTTAAGAAAACGAAGCTTTATTTTATGTAAAGCGCAGCTTTACTTCATTGTCTGAACCCCTTATCAGGATCACCGAGTGAAGCGAGGTAATCCAAAGCGTTTTTTTGAAAATTATCAGGATCACCGAGTGAAGCGAGGTAATCCAAAGCGTTTTTTTGAAAATTATCAGGATCACCGAGTGAAGCGAGGTAATCCAAAGCGTTTTTTTGAAAATTATCAGGATCACCGAGTGA
>JABDLA010000005.1 GCA_013001965.1 Flavobacteriaceae bacterium
ATGGCGACTTTGTCGATCCCTTATTCGATATTTATTTTCATGCCGGCTACAAACGGTATCTGGGCTCTCATGTTAATTTAAATTTCACTTATCATAAATTTAATTTAGCATATAAGGACCAATTCAATAATGGGTTCATGTCATTTGATTTAAATCTGGAATGGAATGTACTACCCTTTGATTCATTTTCACCATTTATTTATGCCGGTGGCGGTCTGAATGCCGCTAATTATTTTACTCGTACAGATTCTAAAGTTCAGGGCGGAGCCGGAATTGAATATCTTGTTTCAAAAGGAGTTGGCGTAAAATTGTATACCGATTACAATCATGTCTTTACAGACGAGCTTGATGGAAAAATCTATGGTGATGCCGAAGATATTTATTGGCGCTTAGGCTTCGGATTGAATCTTTATTTTGGGAAGCATGGCCGTTCCAACAGAATTACCAAGAATGGGCCTACCGTTATTGAATCAAATCCAATCGTTGATGATTATTAATAGTTAATTACAATCCTTACTTTTGCATCACCAAAATCATGATTTCTATGAGTAATGAGGTGAGCAAGCGATATGCACAGCGCGGCGTTTCGGCATCTAAGGAGGATGTTCATAAGGCCATTAAGAACATTGACAAAGGACTGTATCCAAAAGCCTTTTGTAAAATTGTTCCTGATCATTTGACTGCCGATCCGGACTACTGTATCATCATGCATGCCGATGGCGCCGGAACAAAAAGTTCGCTTGCCTATATGTATTGGAAAGAAACCGGTGATCTTTCTGTTTGGAAAGGTATTGCCCAGGACGCGCTCATTATGAATATTGATGATTTGCTATGTGTAGGCGCAACCGATAATATATTATTGTCTTCAACCATTGGGAGAAACAAAAACCTGATTCCTTCCGAAGTCATTTCGGCACTTATCAACGGCACCGAAGAATTAATTGAAGATTTAAAGGCCTATGGTGTTACAATTCATTCTACCGGAGGTGAAACTGCTGATGTAGGTGATCTTGTTAAAACCATTATTGTTGATTCTACGGTCACCGCAAGGATGAAACGTAAGGATGTCATTAATAATGCCAGTATCCAAGCCGGTGATGTGATTGTTGGACTGGCATCTTATGGTCAGGCCACCTACGAAAAAGAATATAACGGCGGGATGGGGAGCAATGGATTGACCTCCGCAAGACATGATGTGTTTGAGAAATATTTGGCCGACAAGTATCCGGAAAGCTTCGATGCTTCTGTGCCGGGCGAACTTGTGTATTCCGGGCAGAAGAAATTGACCGATCCGGTTGAGAATTCTCCTTTGGATGCTGGCAAATTGGTGCTGTCTCCAACACGAACCTATGCGCCCATTATTAAAAAAATACTCTCAAAATTCAAAAGCGATACGATTCATGGAATGGTGCATTGCAGTGGCGGTGCTCAAACCAAGATTCTTCATTTTATAGATGATCTTCATATTTTAAAAGACAATATGTTTCCAATTCCACCTTTGTTCAAACTCATTCAACAGCAGTCCGGTACCAGCTGGAAAGAAATGTATCAGGTCTTTAATTGTGGCCATCGTATGGAGCTCTATGTAACTTCTGAAGTAGCCGAAGAGATTATCGCAATCTCGAAGTCATTTAATGTGGACGCCCAAATTATTGGCAGGGTTGAACAGGCCGAATCAAAAAAGCTCACGATCAAAAGTGAATATGGGAAATTTGAATATTAGCCCTAATCACTGAACAAGGATCAGGTGAATTCTTTAAAAACAACTAGAAATCCCATGGTGAGAATGATATCCATTAAAAATACAATTGAGAATAATTTAAAGGGTGAGATGCCCAATCTTTTATAGAAATTGAGCTTTTTTCTGGCTGATGTTACCTTCACTAAGTACCATAGAAAAACAGCCAGGAAAAGTTTTGTGACTATCGCAGGCATGAATTCAGGATTAAGAAATCCAATAACGGCGTTAATTACAAATGACCAAACAACAAACGGCCTGTAAAATGCAAGTATAGTTAGGAATTGTTGCATATAAATAGTAAAACGGTTATTGTCGGAAAATATTTTTTGTTGTTAATATGTATGCCATAGTTGGCATGGACAATTCATATTTTATCGTATTTTTGCCACACAATTTTTGAACAGGAAATGATAGAAAAAATACAAATAGTGAAACAGCGATTTGATGAAGTTAACGACTTGATCATACAACCTGATATTATTTCCGATCAAAAACGCTACATCCAACTCAATAAAGAATATAAAGACTTAAAAATTGTTGTTGATAAAGGAGAAATCTATATGTCCCTTTTAGACAATATCAAGGAAGCCGAAGATATTATTTCTGATGGATCTGATGCCGAAATGGTTGAAATGGCCAAAATGGAACTGGAAGAAGCGAAAGAGAAATTGACCGTTATCGAAGATGAAATAAAGTTCTTGTTGATTCCGAAAGACCCCGATGATGCTAAAAATGTAGTTGTGGAAGTTAGAGCAGGAACCGGCGGGGATGAAGCCAGTATTTTTGCGGGCGATCTTCACCGGATGTATACAAAATATTGCGAAGGCAAAGGATGGAAAGTGGATATTGTCGATTTTAATGAAGGAACTTCGGGTGGTTTCAAAGAGATCATATTCGAGGTTTCGGGAGAAGATGTCTATGGGACCATGAAATTTGAAGCAGGTGTGCATCGTGTTCAACGCGTTCCGCAGACAGAGACACAAGGCCGTGTTCATACC
>JABDLA010000007.1 GCA_013001965.1 Flavobacteriaceae bacterium
AAAAGCCCAAATTATCTATTTGTGGATTTAGAAATTTCAGATGGGACAAAAGCAGGTAAGTTCGACCTTGTTTTTAAAGACGAAAATGATACAGAAAAAACACATACCTACGAACTTAAAGATCGTGTGAAATCATCCGATAGCTATGTGGGATTCGACAATACTGATGTTATTTTTCTCATTACGCCAGATCGTTTTGCAAATGGCGACCCTTCAAATGATATTGTTGAAGGGCTCAACCAGGCCACTATTGACCGCTCAGATAACTACGGAAGACATGGTGGAGACCTCAAAGGAATTACCGAGCATGTCGACTATATATCAGATCTAGGCTATACTGCAGTCTGGCCAACTCCGGTTTTAATAAATGATATGTTTGAAGGTTCTTATCATGGTTATGCCATAACCGATTATTACCAGGTTGACCCTCGTTTTGGAACTCTTGAAGACTATGTGAATCTTTCAGCTGAGCTTAAATCAAAAGGTATGAAACTGATCATGGATCAGGTGGCCAATCATTGCGGTCTTCAACATTGGTGGATGAAAGATTTACCATTTGATGATTGGGTAAACGATCAAAAAAATTACGAGGCCAATAAGGACAACTGGACCTGGCGTAATTATACAGGATCTAATCACAGGCGCACTACGAATCAGGATTCTTATGCTTCAGAAGTCGACAGAAATGGAAACAATGAAGGCTGGTTTGTTCCTAATATGCCTGACTTGAATCAACGCAATCCGTTCATGTCAAAATACATCATTCAAAATAGTATATGGTGGATCGAAACCCTGGATCTTGGAGGTATTCGTCAAGATACCTATCCATATCCCGATAAGCAGTTTATGCGAGACTGGGCCGGAGCAATTATGGAGGAATACCCAAATTTCAGTATTGTAGGAGAAGAGTGGAGTTATAATCCGCTGCTTGTTGGCTATTGGCAGACCGGAAATAATAATAGGGACGGTTACGAATCGAATTTAAGATCCTCAATGGATTTTCCAATGCAGAAGGCGATTATAGATGGCGTTAACGAGGACGAATCATGGGATAAGGGACTTGTAAAAATGTATGAAGGCCTGGCGAACGACTTTCATTATGCTTCACCGGAGGACATTATGGTATTTCTTGGAAATCATGACAAAAGTAGAATTTATACCGAAGTTGGTGAAGATGCCGTTAAGGCGAAAATGGCATTGGGCTATATGCTGGCCTTACCGAGAATACCACAAATTTACTACGGTACTGAAATTTTAATGGATGATACGGCAAATCCGGGTGACCATGGATTAATTCGAACGGATTTTCCGGGTGGCTGGGAAGGAGATGCTGTCAATGCCTTTACAGGTGAGGGATTAACCGCTGATCAAAAAGACATGCAATCTTACTTGAAGACGGTTTTAAATTATCGTAAATCAAGTAAGGCGATACATGAAGGGGAGACCGTCCATTTTGCGCCATTCATGGGGACTTATTTCTTGTTCAGGATTTTTGAAGAAGAAACAGTTGTTGTCATGCTCAATAAGAACGATGCGCCAATGACCATCGATCTAAAGCGTTTTGCTGAGATTGGGTTAGAAGGAAAAACATTAAAAAATATAATTACTGAAGAATCCTTTAATTGGGGCGAGGATATCACATTCGATACAAAAGGAATTACAATTTTAACAACCAAACAATAAATGAATAGAACGATCATTATAGGTCTCTGTTTCTGTTTCGTCATTTCCTGTAAGAAAGAAAATGCTACGACTAAGAAGATTGCAAAGAATATAGAAATTAATATGGTGGATGAAGTGAAATTGTCAGGTGGTAGCTTGTATCGAATTGATTCATTTCCAACGACTACCATTAAATCACGGCCCATTGACATTTGGTTGCCTGATGGTTATACGGAAACCAAAAAATATGCAGTATTATATATGCATGATGGGCAAATGTTATTCGACTCAACAACCACCTGGAATAAGCAGGAATGGATGGTTGACGAATGGGCTTCCAAATTGATGAAGGAAGGCAAGACCAAAGATTTTATCGTAGTCGCAGTTCACAATATCTCTGAGATTCGCTGGAACGATTATTTTCCGCAAAAGGCTTTCGATTACTTAACCGAAGAGGATAAAAAAAGCATCTTCGATGATGCGATGAATAACGATCAAAATGCAAACTTAAATGCCGACAATTATCTCAAGTTTCTAACCCAGGAGTTAAAACCTTTTATTGATTCAACCTATTCGGTACTGCCTGAATTGGAAAACACCTTTGTTTCAGGATCGAGTATGGGAGGATTGATTTCAATGTACGCTATCTTCGAATATCCGGATGTTTATGGCGGTGCAGCTTGCATATCAACGCATTGGCCCGGGGCTTCACCTCGTGAGAACAATCCAATTCCTGAAGCCTTCTTTAAATATATGCGAGCCCATCTTCCTTCAGCTTCCAACCATAAATTATATTTTGATTTCGGGACCGAAACTTTAGATCAGTTTTATCCGCAATATGAGGATGAAGTCAACGAGATTTTCTTAGAAAAAGGATATGATGAAATCAATTTTAAGAACTTAAAATTTGAGGGCATGGATCATTCTGAAAATTCATGGAACCAACGCCTGGACAAACCATTTACATTTTTGCTTAAAAAATAGACTTGAGTAAACTTAAAACATATCAGCTGTTCTTCATCTTAGGATTTTTATCCTTTTGTCAGAGCATCGTTGGGCAGGTGACTTTTGTTATCAATGAGCTTCCCATCGATCATGATTATACGAATTCGATCTATATTTCGGGCGATTTTGAAGGCTGGTCGGGCGGTTCGGAGGCTTATAAACTGACACGAAAGGACAACACCTATAGTATCACTCTTGATGTGAACAATGATGTCTTTCTCTATAAATTTACAAGGGGCTCCTGGGAAACTGTTGAACGAACAGCTGAAGGTGATAATACCGAGAACAGAATTTACAAACGTTCGAGTGGTGAGGATACCGTATACGTTAAAATTGTCAATTGGAAGAAACGAACAGATTCTACCGAAGGGAAATCAACAGCAGCTAAAAATGTAACCATTCTATCGGAGAATTTTGACATACCGGAACTCGACAGATCACGACGTATTTGGATGTATTTACCCCCAGATTATTATACTTCTGGTGAAGATTATCCTGTTCTATATATACATGACGGACAAAATGTTTTCGACGCTTTAACCTCTTATGCGGGGGAATGGGGCGTTGATGAAACGCTTAATCGTTTATTTCGATCACACAATTTCAAGCTCATTGTGGTTGGGATCGACAATGGTGGAGAAAAACGCATGAACGAGTATTCTCCATGGGAAAATCATCGGTTTGGGGAAGCCGAAGGCGGCGCCTATGTTAACTTCATTGCAAAGACTTTAAAACCGCATATCGACGATAATTTTAGGACGCTTAAGGATAGTAAGAATACAGGCATCATGGGAAGTTCGATGGGTGGGTTGATCTCACACTATGCCGCACTCAAATATCCAAATATCTTTGGAAAGGCTGGTGTATTTTCCCCTTCATTTTGGTATTCAGAACAGTCGTTTGACTTCACAGCACAGCATTTAGACAAAAGCGATTTAAAGATGTATTTCCTGGTTGGTGGGAAAGAAGGCGAAAGCATGGTTCCTGATATGACACGAATGGTGGACTTAATGAAGCAAGGAGGCTATGGTAATGAACAGATCAAAAAGAAGATTGTTGAGGAAGGGATCCACAATGAAAAATTTTGGCAGGATGAATTCGAAGAAGCTATTTTATGGTTGTTTCCTCATGCTGTTAAAAAGCGGGAATTCGTAAATGCCGAATTGAATGAAAGCAATCAGTTGGACCTTTTGGTTTCAGATGGAAAATACCGGATTCAATTCTATAGTTCTGAAATCGTAGAAACTACATTTATCCCAACTGGACAGGCTTATAAAGAAGAATCACATGCGGTCTCTATGCTGCCAATAAAAGGCATTACCTATGATTTTAAATCGGAAACTAATTCAATAAGTTATGGCTCATCGGCCTTGAAAGTTAAAATCACCAAATCGCCCTTTCAGATCAGTTATTTCAAGGATGGAACACTCATTACCGCTGAAAAATCGGGATACCAAAGAAATGATGAATTTGAAACTATAAGTTTAAGCTTAACCGATGACGAAATATTATATGGCGGAGGCGCACGAGCTCTCGGAATGGATCGCCGCGGACATCGCTTGCAACTTTATAATAAGGCGCATTATGGTTATGAGACCGAAAGTGAACTTATGAATTATACCATGCCAATTGCGATTTCATCGAAGCGCTATATGGTCCATTTTGATAACGCACCAATTGGCTATTTAGACCTGGATAGCCGAAGGGATAATACCCTGACCTATGAAACGATTTCAGGGCGAAAAACCTATCAGATCATTGTAGGTGATAGCTGGGAAGACCTCATCGATAATTATACCGACTTAAGCGGGAAACAGCCCATGCCACCGCGATGGGCCTTAGGAAATTTCGCGAGCCGTTTTGGATACCATTCAGAAAAGGAAACACGAGCAACAGTCAACAAATTTCTGGAATACGAGATTCCTTTGGATGCTGTTATCATCGATATTTACTGGTTTGGAAAAGACATTCAGGGGCATATGGGCAATCTGGAATGGCATCGTGATTCTTTTCCAAATCCCGATCAAATGATCAAAGATTTTAAGAAACAAGGTGTTAAAACCGTACTGGTAACCGAACCTTTTATTTTGACATCATCTAAACGATGGCAGGAAGCTGTCGATCAAAAAATATTGGCTACAGATTCTTTAGGGAATCCATTCACTTATGATTTTTATTTTGGAAATACCGGATTGATCGATGTGTATGATGAACATGCTAAATCATGGTTCTGGAATATTTATAAAGGCATGGTAGAGCAAGGTGTTGAAGGCGTATGGGGTGATTTAGGAGAGCCTGAAGTACATCCATCCGGCCTTATTCACGCTACCGGAACCGCCGATGAGGTTCATAATACTTATGGACATGATTGGGCGGGTCTGGTCTATGAAGGATATGCCAGGGATTTTCCTGATAAGAGGCCTTTCATTTTAATGCGGTCAGGGTATTCCGGATCTCAAAAATTTGGGCTTATTCCATGGTCAGGAGACGTGAACAGAAGCTGGGGAGGGCTTCAAAGTCAAACAGAAATAGCCTTACAAATGGGAATGCAGGGCCTCGGTTATATGCATTCAGATCTTGGTGGATTCGCAGGAGCGAACCTGGATGATGAATTGTATACGCGATGGCTTCAGTATGGTGTGTTCCAACCAATTTTTAGACCACATGCTCAGGAACAAGTTCCAAGTGAACCCGTATTCAGAGAAGAAAGAACAAGGAATCTCGCTAAAAAGGCCATTGAAATGCGTTATAAATTATTGCCTTACAATTACAATTTGGTATTTCAGAATAATCAATATGGAACGCCTTTAATGCGACCACTTTTTTTTGAAGATGATTCAAAAGAATCCTATGTCCGTGACGACACCTATTTATGGGGAGATGATTTTTTAGTTACTCCAATTGTCAATCCCGGTGAAACTGAGAAAGAAGTTTACTTTCCGAAAAATAATGTTTGGATTGATCTGTATGCAAATGAAAAAATTGCCGGTGGCCAGTCGAAAAAAATTAAAGTTTCCGAAGAATATATACCAACTTTTGTCAGAGGGGGTGCGTTTATTCCTTTCGCAAATCTTGTCCAAAGTACCGACCAATATGCTTTGCGGGAATTTGAATTGTTTTACTTTTTCGATAAAAGTATCGCCAAAAGCAAAGGCGAGTTTTATAATGATGATGGTATAACTAAGGAGGCCTACGAAAAGGAACACTATGAGATCTTAAAATTTAGTGCCAACTTTCAAAATAGAACACTTCAATTAAACTTGGGTTCAGAAATTGGAGATAATTTTAATTCTGAACTAAAATCGATAACTATAAGAATCCCCAA
>JABDLA010000008.1 GCA_013001965.1 Flavobacteriaceae bacterium
AAGACAAATGATGCGTAAAGTTCAGATCAACGATTCAGGAGATACGATTTTCTTGGAAAATCAGTTGGTTCATAAATCTGATTTCATTGAAGAAAACGATGAGATTTTTGGTAAGAAAGTGGTTGAAATAGCGGGTGATTCTGAAACCTTAAAAGAAGGTCAGATCATTACTTCAAGAGATCTGCGTGATGAAAATTCTATTCTTAAACGTGAAGATAAAGCCCTTGTGGAAGCAAGAGATGCACGTCCTGCAACGGCAACGCCAATATTGCAGGGAATTACAAGAGCATCGCTTCAAACCAAGTCATTTATTTCGGCGGCTTCCTTCCAGGAAACGACAAAAGTACTGAACGAAGCAGCTGTTAACGGAAAAATTGACACGCTTGAAGGACTGAAGGAAAACGTAATTGTTGGACATCGAATTCCTGCTGGTACCGGTATGCGAAGCTATGACAATATCATTGTTGGGTCTAAGGAAGAGTATGATGAAATGATGCAGGCCAAGGAAGAAATGAACTATAATTAATAGAATTTATAATCTATACAATCATGGCAGAAGATAATAAAAAGCAAAAGCAGAAGCAGGGACAGATCAATATTGAGCTTGATGAAAAGGTAGCTCAGGGAATCTATTCTAATTTAGCGATCATAAATCATTCGGTTTCAGAATTTGTTTTAGACTTTATTGCCATTATGCCGGGAGTTCCAAAAAGCAAGGTAAAATCTCGAATAATCTTAACACCACAACATGCAAAGCGTTTAGCAAAAGCATTGAATGAAAATGTGAAGCGTTTTGAAAATGCCCATGGTGTGATAAAAGATTATGAGAAAACACCGATACCGCTTAATTTTGGGCCTACAGGTCAAGCATAAAAAAATCCCTTTGAAATCTTATTTCAAAGGGATTTTTCCTTTTAAAGCATTTTTAAATTAAACTGCCTCTTTTTTATTGTAATGAAACTTTAAGGCCCCAGAAGGGCATCGTTTTATTTGCTGAATTACACGTGCAGTTTCTGATCCTTCTAAGTTGATCCATGGGATAACAGAAGTCCTGAATACTTCAGATAATTCTTGAGCACATTTGCCAGCGTGAATACACAGACAAGGTTCGAAGGTTACAGTAATTTCATTATTACTGAAAACATTAGCATCGGTTTCCATAGGTAGGTCATTTTTGGGGTTCTGAACTGTATTAAATGTAAAAAGGGTACACAATAAATGATTCAGAATATCGACCAAATGTATAAAAAAACAGATGAATAACAAATTTTTGCAAAAAAATAGGTTAACTGCACACCATCGTAAATCAGAATGTCAGATTTTAATGACCTGATTTTCAATTAAATTCAGACGAAAAATGAAATTTTATCGAAGGATATTTTTGTTGGGTCATTTGTAACGAAAAAGCCGAATCTGCAAGAAAAACCAATTGTTCCTGTTTGTCTTTAGCAAGATAGCGCTGTTTAACACGCTTAAACTCTTCGAATTCTTCATTTTTCTCATCCTCCGGATCGATCCAACAGGCCTTGTGTACACTCAAATTTTCATAACTGCATTTGGCGCCATATTCATGCTCAAGTCGGTATTGGATCACTTCATATTGTAAGGCTCCAACAGTACCTATGACCTTGCGGCCGTTGAGATCGAGTGTAAATAATTGTGCGACACCTTCATCCATGAGTTGGTCTATTCCTTTATAGAGTTGTTTCGACTTTAAGGGATCGGCATTATTAATATAGCGAAAATGTTCGGGTGAAAAACTCGGAATTCCCTTATAATTAATGATTTCGCCTTCGGTTAAGGTATCGCCAATCTTAAAATTCCCGGTATCATGCAGTCCTACGATATCTCCCGGATAGGACACATCAACGATCTGTTTCTTTTCAGCAAAAAAAGCATTCGGACTGGAGAACTTCAATTTTTTATTGAGCCGAACATGTAGGTAGGGTGTGTTCCGCTTAAATTCTCCTGATACTATTTTTATAAAGGCCAGGCGATCCCGATGATTGGGGTCCATATTAGCGTGGATCTTAAAAACGAAACCTGTAAATTTTTGTTCATTGGGGTGAACCAATCGTTCCTCACTTTGTTTTGGCCGCGGTTTTGGTGCGATTTCAATAAAACAGTCCAATAATTCACGAACACCAAAATTATTCAATGCCGATCCGAAAAAAACCGGTTGTAAATTGCCTTCTAAATAATCCTTAGTGTTGAATTCGGGATATATACCTTCCACCAGGTCAATATCTTCCCTGAGCTGGTTTGCCGCGTCTTCTCCAATAAGTGTAGTAAGTTCTTCGGAATTCAAATCGGAGATCTCAATGGTTTCTTCAATATCTTTTCGTGGATCACCCGTAAACAGGTTAAGGTTCTTTTCCCAAAGATTATAAATACCTTTGAAATCGTAACCCATGCCTATAGGGAAACTCAACGGTGACACCTTGAGCCCAAGTTTTAATTCGATTTCATCCAATAGGTCAAAGGCATCTTTTCCTTCACGATCCAGTTTATTAATAAATACAATAATTGGGATGGAGCGCATTCTGCAGACCTCAACGAGTTTTTCGGTTTGCTCCTCAACACCTTTGGCGACATCAATAACAACAATAACACTATCAACGGCTGTTAATGTTCTGAATGTATCCTCAGCAAAGTCCTTATGCCCGGGTGTATCAAGTATATTGATCTTGATATTATTATATTCAAATGCGAGCACTGAGGTAGCAACAGAAATCCCACGTTGACGTTCGATCTCCATAAAATCGCTGGTTGCTCCTTTTTTGATCTTATTGCTCTTAACAGCACCTGCTTCCTGGATGGCACCTCCAAACAATAAAAGTTTCTCTGTCAAGGTGGTCTTACCGGCATCCGGATGTGATACTATTCCAAAGGTGCGCCGTCTGGCGATTTCCTTAATAAATCCCATTGAAATTAAATTTTGGCAAAGATAGTTTTTAAGAAGTTGATGAGCAATAAATCAATGGAATTAGGGCCTGAAGATCAAATTGTTGTTCTAAGTGGTTAACCAAAACAACTTATTAGTCATATAAAAATGTTAAAATTATTCCAAGTTTAATTTGGAAATGTCATTTAGTCGCGTATATTTGCACTTTAACGATAAAAACATGCATTTTGTCGAAAAATTAATAGCCATAGCAAAATACTGTGTCTCAATATAAAATGACATTGAATCATTTTAAGAGAAATACAGATTTTGTCATTTGAATTATATGCTCCCAAGTTATGATTAAAACTACTTTATTAACCTACAATCAAAGGAAGAAGTACACTTCTTTATATTCAAAATATATTATAAAGCTATTACATACCGTTGACGCGCGTAAGAGCAATACTATATCCTTAAAACGATTTTACGACTTAATGTATACCGATATGAAAATCATTAACCAACTTTCAATTTCAAGACTTATTGTATTTGTTTTTCTATTTGGATTCTTGGCATTACCTAACACGGTTTTGAGTCAAACTCCAGGTCAAATTTATACAGCAGCGTCTCCTGCTATTAATCCTATGGACCCCAATGGGGATGGCTGGATTACGTCCTCAGCTGGTATTTTTACTGGTGGTAATGAATTACCCGAATTTGAAATTCCCTTTAATGAGGTGCCTCAATTAACGGGCGAACCTTCATCAGATCTTCAAACTGGAGCTACATGTGCTGCATCTGAAATAGTTAGTGATCCTGGAACAGGATCTGCCGGGGGTTATTATTATATTTCTGATCCTGACGGTACGCCAGATAATGGCGATGAATTAATAATATTTAGAATGCGTATTGCGAGACAAGCCAATGGTGCCTTTGGTTATAGTTTTTTATTTGATACCGATTTAAAATTTGGTCCTTCTGATCCAAATAGCATCGCCGGGAATCCTGGGTTTGAAATGGAAGTGATTTATGGAAGCGGAAATAATAATGATGTCTTAGTTGAGAATGTCGATGGAACCACTAGCGGTATTAATATAGGAACATATGATCCGGCTAACAATTCTCAGCGCTCGGATGCCTTAAATAATAATCCGTCATGTTCGACTGATCCGATATTTATAGATTGGTATGTGCCTCTAATAGATTTAGGTATTTCCACAAGTCAAAATTTTAGAATAGCTGTTGCAACGGCAAGCTCTCCATCTTCAGCTTTAGGCGGTTCTGCCTCTGATATATTAGGTGTAGATGGTAATGTCATTGCAGATGATGATGATCAATTTACGGCTGCAATTTACGCATCATCAGATAATGATGGAGACGGTGTATATGATAATGATGATTTAGACGATGATAATGATGGTATTCTCGATACCACCGAGTCAGGAGGAATAGACCCTAGTGCGGATTCCGATAATGATGGATTACCAGATTATTCAGATCCTGATTATCCGGGATTTATAGATTCAAATAGTGATGGAATTAATGATAATTTTGATACAGATTTAGACGGTTTAGCCGACCACTTAGATATAGATTCTGATAATGACGCTTGTAATGATGTGTTAGAAGCTGGATTTACTGAAAGTTCAACGAAACCGGGAGAACTTGAAGGAACAGGTTATGCCAGCAATGGGTTGGTTACTGGTAATTCAGATGGGTATACAGGAACTAATTCTGATGTTACCAATCCCGCGGTTTCATCGGCATGTAATGCTGGAGGTGATACCGATGGAGATGGTGTTGATGATGGCACTGATCCTGCCCCTAATGATCCATGTGATCCGGTACAGTCAGCAGGCTATACGGGCTATGATGCAGGCAACCCGATCTGGGCAGCAGCAGACTGTGATGGCGATGGTGTTAGCAATGGCGATGAAAATACAAATGGAACCGATCCCTATGCAGTATCAGGAGATACAGATGGCGATGGAATCGACGATGATACGGAGATCAATAATGGAACAAATGAAACCGATCCATGTGATCCGGTGCAGGCAGCAGGCTATATGGGCTATGATGCAGGCAACCCGATCTGGGCAGCAGCAGACTGTGATGGTGATGGTATTAGCAATGGCGATGAAAATACAAATGGTACCGATCCCTATGCAGTATCGGGAGATACAGATGGCGATGGAATCGACGATGATACGGAGATCAATAATGGAACAAATGAAAACGATCCATGTGATCCGGTACAGGTAGCAGGCTATACGGGCTATGATGCAGGCAACCCGATCTGGGCAGCAGCAGACTGTGATGGCGATGGTGTTAGCAATGGCGATGAAGATACAAATGGAACGGATCCTTATGCTCCTTTAGTTGATACAGATGGAGACGGATTAGCTGATTATTTTGATTTAGATGACGATAACGACGGTATCCCTGACACATATGAGCAGGCAATATTTGATTGTGAATCGGGTGTTGCACCGCTTCTCGGTGCTGCTCAAGGACCTAATAATTATTTAGGATCTGATATTAACAATCCGGCGGTTGGAGATTCCTTTCTTTATACTGGAGTTTATACCGGTGTTGATGCTATCATAACTATTGTGTCCTCTACAGATACAGCAATAGTTAATTTGGATGTTACAACAACAGGCTTCGACGAAAATTTCCAACCTCAAATTAATCATTTAAATAATGATAGTTTTACTGAGTTCAGAATAGATTTTGTTTTAACAGGGACAACGACACCTGCTGCCCTAAATACCTATATTCTTACAACCATTGATAATGATGTTAATGAATTTGTAACATATTCCGATAGTTTCACTTCGAATCTTTATGTCGATTCTCCGACTGATCAATTGGTGTATTCAGGCGCTGCAATTTCTGTTGGGTTCTCACTGGGTTATATCAGTAACGGTAATGTAGTAGGAGGTATTGGAGTTAATTCACCCGAATTTCATGTTGCCGGTGTTTATACTGACAGCAATACGATGAGCGTAAGGTTTGGAAGTAGTTCGGGAGATACATCGAATCATTCGCTCTCTTTATTGCCATGTGTCCCACGAGATTATTGGGTTACAATACCGGATTTATTTGTTGATGTTGATTCTGATGGTGATGGCCTTCCAAACCACTTGGATCTCGATTCAGACAATGATGGTATTCCGGATGTGATTGAAGCTGGATACCCTGACGCCAATAATGATGGTTTGGTAGACTCAGGATCTTATGGTACCAATGGTTTGGCAGATGAAGTTGAGACATTACCGGATAGTGGTGTATTAGCAGTCTTACCAATAAATACAGATACAGCTTCCGATAATAATCCATTTGTCACATTATATGATTTCCTGGATGTAGATTCTGATAACGACGGTATAACAGATACTACAGAAGCTTTTTCTAACAACCCAACCTACAATGATTCGGACAATAATGGACAAGTCGATGGATTTGTCGATCTTGACGTAAATGGATGGCATGATACAATTGATGCCGAAGGTGCCTTGCCAATTTTCTTAAATTCAGACGCGGATTCTTTACCTAATTACCTCGATTTAGATTCAGATGGGGACGGTCTTCCTGATACATTTGAAGGTAATTTCCAGGTTTCTGATGTAGATAATGATGGGATCGTCGGTGACGGCATTCCTGATGATTCAGATGGCGATGGCCTTGCGGACACTAATGATCCGGATTTTCCCGGAAATATACTCGGTGGTTTTGGTTTTAATCAAGATAGAGACGGAGATGGTGTCAATAATTATATAGATATAGATATAGACAATGATGGTATCATTGACAATATAGAAGGTCAGGGAACCTCCGGTTATGTTGGACCTGCAGGGTCCGATTTAGACGGTGATGGTATTGACGATTCCTATGATGTGAATAACGGAGGAGTTGGAATTGGTTATACCAATACAGACGGAGGTAGTGCCCCAGATTATGCCGATACCAATTCAGATGCACTTGATGGTGTTGGCGATTCTTTTGATCTTTTGGAGAACGCAACAAGCAACCTAATTGATGGTCCATTAGATTTGGATACTAATGGTATCGTCGACCCTGGATTATTTGTTGACAATGATGGAGACGGCTTACATGATGATTTTGAATATTCCGATCCCTTAATTGATCTTACAAACAATACTACAAATCCTTTAAATGCAACAAATAATAATCAACTCCCAACAGCTCACCCGGATACCGATCCCGTTGGTGGAGATAGAGATTGGAGAGAACTTAGTGCTCAGGATAAAGATCAGGATGGCAT
>JABDLA010000025.1 GCA_013001965.1 Flavobacteriaceae bacterium
ATCTTATCGTCAATTCAATCAAATATGGACGTCATAAAGGCACGACCGAAGTCAGCATCGAAAACCTGATCAAGAGTAAAGTTATTGTTCGCGTTACCGATAATGGTGAGGGCATCGAAGAGGAGCATATTCCGCGATTATTTGAACGCTTTTATCGCATTGACAAAAGCGGATCAAGAAAGGAAGGTGGCTCCGGATTAGGGCTTGCCATTGTAAAGCATATCATTGAAGCTCATGATGAGAAAATATATATTGAAAGTGAATTAGATGTTGGCAGCGAATTTTCATTCACCCTCGAAAAAGCATAGCAGCTCTTCAATATGTAATGAGGTGTCAATAGATTTGAACCCTGAATAGTCCTTTACCTTATTTAGTTGATCACTAGTAAAATCATTCTGATTACAATATGGAGCAATCCCTTTTTTATGCATTTGCTTTGCCAGATATTCTTGCTCATATTGTCCCGGCGTTGGGATAAGAAAGGCCTTTTTTTTCAATCGTGCCAAATCCATCAGTGTCGTATATCCTGATCGGGCCAAAACAATTTCACTCTCATTGATCGCTCGTTCCAATTCCTCAGCCAACATAAAATTAATGATCTGTATATTTTTGATCTGCTTTTTTGTTTGAACCTGATCGATATTACCCTGTACAAATAGGATCTTTCCTGGGAATGATTCGAGTTGATTCAAAAGCTGTTTTTCAAGGATGGACCGTTGAGGTTCAGGGCCGGATAAAATTACTATGAGATCATGGAGCATCTGACGTTTAATTGGCGTGAACCGGCTTATTATACCCAGATATTTAATGGGGACAGAAAAGGATTTAATATGCCCCAAGGCGCCACTTAAATTGGGTTCATCTTCTATATCAGGCACCCAACATTGGTCAAATGATTTTATAAATCTCTGATGTATCCAACTGCTCAACCAGCTCGTCTGGCCACTCAAAACTTTAAGCTGATGTGTTATTATAACAGAAGGAATCTCTGTATGGCATACACCTAGTCGGTTATCGGAAATAATACCATCAATTTTCCCGGCTAATACAAGTTCGTTGATAAGCAGTTTTTCAGTCTTGATCGCCTTTATCACTTTTGGTGAATTCAAAACTAAATGCCATTTGAGGAATTTCCCTTTGCTTGGGTAACGAATATGATAGGAGGGCAATTCAATAGATTCTTGGGCAGGATATTCCTTCCGAAGTAATCGGAGTGCTTCACCATCACTTGCTAAAACAGGTTCGAAGCCTTTTCGTATTAAAGTGTTTATGATCGGCATGCAACGCGTAGCATGTCCAAGCCCCCAGTTCAAGAGAGCGATTAATATGCGTTTTTTCCGATTCATTGGAGCAAATATATTTTATTAAGGTACAATCTCATTCAACCTCATATTTTTTTTATCATCTTCAACTTATTTATAGTCTCATTTCATTAAAAATAAAGGTAATGCTAATATGTTTCCTTAATTTTACCGAAATAATTTACAGGAGTGGGAAGTAAGAACAAACTCAAACGATTTAAGGAAAATGAAACTTTTGGCAATGTGTTTCAGCCTTCGCGACAAACACTTGAGGATCATAAATTTGAACTCAAGGGCCATTGGCGATCGACCTTCTTTAAAAATGACAATCCCCTGGTTCTCGAATTGGGTTGTGGTAAGGGTGAGTATTCAGTAAGCCTGGCTCAGAAATATCCTGGTAAAAACTTTATTGGTATCGATATAAAAGGGGCGCGATTTTGGAGAGGAGCAAAGACGGCCATTGAAGAAAACATCGCAAATGTGGCCTTTCTTCGGATGCAAATTGAATTGATCACCCTGGCATTCGATGAAGATGAGGTTGATGAACTGTGGATCACCTTTCCGGACCCTCAAATAAAGTACAAACGCACCAAACACCGAATGACAAATTCCAATTTTCTGAAGCGATACAAGAAAATATTGAAACCGGAAGGCGTCGTCAACCTTAAAACTGATTCGGAGTTCATGCATGGGTATACACTAGGAGTATTGCATGGAGAAGGCCATGAGATTATTTATGCGAATCATGACGTGTATAAAAATGAAGGCAGCCCCGAAGAAGTCACGAGTATTCAAACCTTTTATGAGCAGCAATACCTCGATCAAAACAAACCAATTACGTATATTCGATTTAAAATAAAATAGGTGAATATCACTATTATTTTTTTTCTTGGCTTAATAATCGCATTAATCGGTGTGATTCCACCGGGCCTGCTAAATATGACGGCGGCTAAGGTGAGTTTGAAGGAAGGGTTTAGCCGGGGAATTGTATTTTCAACAGGTGTTTGCGTCGTGGTTTGTTTGCAAACCTATATTGCCGCTATTTTTGCCCGTTATTTAAGCAATCATCCTGATGTCATTGATATTTTGCAACGTGTTGCCTTTGTGATCTTCGTATTGATCACCATTTATTTCCTAAAGTTAGCTCAAAAGCAGCCCAAACCTCAAATACCAGCCGATATAAAAAGCAAGCATAGCCGATTTTTCCAGGGCATGCTGTTGTCAAGCTTGAATGTATTCCCAATTCCATTTCAGGCCTATATGACCATAACATTGTCGACTGTTGGTTGGATGACATTCGAAACCATTAACATTATGGCCTATGTGGCGGGAACGGCTATGGGCACCTTTATAATGCTGTATGTTTACATCTTCTTTTTCGATAAAATTAAAGATAAGGCAATCACTACTCAAAAAAACATGAATTTTTTCATTGGGAGCATTACGGCCATGGTGGCTTTATGGACCTTTATCAATATCATCAAAGAAATTTGAAAGAATGAAAGCCGAGACCCTTAGTTTTTTTGATCGTGTATATGAGGTTGCCCGACTTATTCCTTACGGAAGGGTAACAAGCTATGGCGCTATTGCTAGCTATTTAGGCGCAGCACGTTCGGCGCGAATGGTTGGATATGCGATGAATGCTTCACATGCCAGAGACGTTCCTGCGCATCGCGTGGTAAACAGAAAAGGCCTTCTTACAGGTAAGCATCATTTCGATGGAACCAATCTTATGCAGCAGCTGCTGGAAAACGAGGGTGTTGTGGTTAAAGACAACCAGGTCCAAAACTTTGATCAATTGTTTTGGGATCCGATCAAAGAATTGAAATGATCCCATAACTTAAGATAATCCATTAATAAATCAAAACAATACAGCGGCTTCAAATTCTAAAGTTTAAGCCTTATATTTGCTCTTTAGAATAAATCTAAATTAGATAGAAGTGAATCTTAAGAAACAAGATATATTAGAAGCGTTAAAAACCATTACAGTTCCCGGTGAAGCCGAGAACATGGTAGATAGTGGTGCTGTTAGAAATGTCATGACCTTTGCTGATGAGGTTATTGTAGATATTACCATTAAAAACCCAAGTTTACAGGCCAAAAAACGAACGGAGGTCGACATTCTCCAAACCATTCATAAATTGGTTTATGAAAAGGCCAAGATCACTGTAAATGTGAAGGTGGATGCTCCTGCTAAACCCCCTGTGAATGAGATCAAAGGCAATGCGATTCCAGGAATCACAAATATTGTAGCCATTGCCTCCGGTAAAGGTGGCGTTGGGAAATCGACAGTTACGGCCAATATAGGCGTGACTTTGTCAAAGATGGGTTTTAAAGTTGGTATCCTTGATGCCGATATTTACGGACCCTCTATCCCCATCATGTTTGATGTCGCCAATGCGCGACCCCTGGCAGTTAATATCGATGGGAAATCTAAAATGCAACCCGTTGAGAATTATGGGGTGAAGGTGCTTTCAATTGGCTTTTTTACACAACCTGATCAGGCTGTGATCTGGAGAGGCCCTATGGCTTCCAAGGCATTGAATCAAATGATCTTTGATGCTGCCTGGGGAGAGCTCGATTTCTTGCTGATCGATTTGCCTCCTGGAACAGGAGATATTCATTTGAGCATTATGCAATCGCTTCCAATAACAGGGGCGGTAGTTGTGAGCACTCCTCAAAATGTGGCCTTGGCCGATGCGAAGAAAGGTGTGGCGATGTTCCAACAAGAAAACATCAATGTTCCTGTACTAGGTATTGTGGAGAACATGGCCTATTTTACGCCCGAGGAATTACCCAAAAACAAATATTATCTTTTTGGAAAAGAGGGAGCCAAGAATTTATCGGAGGATCTGAAGGTTGAATTTTTAGGTGAGATTCCATTAATTCAAAGTATTAGAGAAGCCGGAGATGTAGGCCGTCCAGCGGCGCTTCAAACCGCATCACCAATCGAGAAATCATTTGAGACATTAACACAGAATGTCGTAGAGCAAGTTGTTAAGCGTAATACAAATTTACCACCAACCGAAGCTATTAAAATAACAACGATGGCTGGTTGTTCGGCAGTTAAAAAATAGGTTATGAACAGCAAAGAATTAAAAATAAATATTGAAAAAGCCCTGGATGAAATTCGACCATTTTTAGAAAGTGATGGTGGTAATATATCTCTTGTAAGTATCGAAAATAATACTTTGGTAAAAGTACAACTCGAAGGCGCCTGCACCAGCTGTACTGTTAACCAGATGACCCTTAAATCAGGTGTTGAAATGACCATAAAAAAATACGCACCACAAATAGAGCGGGTAATTAATATTGAAGCTTGAAAATGATAAAAATCATGAATTCAAGATCATTGGCTTATTAATTTTGCGACTATTGTCTATCTAACTACCATCTATGATCAAAACAGACATACTTATTATTGGTGCAGGACCCACAGGTTTATTTACAGTCTTTGAAGCCGGTCTTTTAAAATTACGCTGCCATCTTATTGACGCCTTGCCTCAGCCCGGAGGCCAATGTGCTGAGATCTATCCTAAAAAACCGATTTATGATATTCCGGGATTTCCTGAGATATTGGCTGGTGAGTTGGTGGATAACCTGATGGAACAATGTAAACAATTTCAACCGGGTTTTACATTAGGCGAACGCGCCGAAACTATAGAAAAGCAGGACGATGGTATGTTTATTGTTACAACAAACAAAGGGACAAATCATCAAGCTCCTGTAGTAGCAATTGCAGGGGGTTTAGGGAGTTTTGAGCCTCGTAAACCTATGATTGATACTATCGAAGACTATGAAGATAAAGGCGTGGCCTATTTCATTAAAGATCCCGAGATCTATAGAGATAAGAGAGTTGTCATCGCCGGAGGAGGAGATTCGGCTTTAGATTGGTCAATATTTCTGGCTGATGTGGCTTCAGAAGTAACTCTGGTTCACCGAAGAAAAGAATTCAGAGGAGCTTTGGATTCGGTAGAAAAGGTTCAAGCATTAAAAAATGATGGAAAGATCAACTTGATTACACCGGCCGAGGTCATTGATATTTATGGTAAAGATAAACTTGAAGGTGTTGTTGTAAGTCATTCCGATGAATCAACAACGAAATTGGAAACCGATCATTTTGTCCCTCTTTTCGGACTTACACCCAAGCTAGGTCCCATAGCTGACTGGGGATTGGAAATTGAAAAAAATGCCATTAAAGTTGATAATAGCCTGGATTATCAAACCAATATTCCTGGGATTTTCGCCATAGGTGATGTCAATACTTATCCGGGAAAACTGAAACTTATACTTTGCGGTTTTCATGAGGCAACTTTAATGTGTCAGGCCGCCTATCAAATAATTAATCCCGGCAAACGATTTGTTTTGAAGTATACCACAGTTAGTGGTGTTCATGGATTTGACGGCAGTAGTAAAACAGCCCCTAAAGCAGTAATTAGGTCGATTAAATAGTGGAAAGTCAGGACGTAAATATAGCGATCATAGATCGTGACGGCGTGAAGCATTACGTTGAAGCGCCAACTGATATGGCCATGAATTTAATGGAAGTGGTCAAGGTTTTTGAATTGGCTCCTGAAGGAACAATTGGCGTTTGCGGCGGCATGGCTATGTGCGCTTCCTGCCAATGCTATGTGCTATCTGAGCACGATCTGAATGGACGATCTGATGATGAGGAGGCCATGTTATCGGAAGCATTTAACGTAAAAGACAATAGCCGCTTAAGTTGCCAGATCACTGTTACTTCAGAATTGGATGGCCTTGAGATAGAAATTGCCCCCGAAGTCTGATTATTCAGTGATATAATCTTTGAGCTTGCATGGGCCTTCGAGTAATTTTCGAACAATTTTCAAAACACCATCATCGGTTGTGGCTATTTGCCATTTAATTAAAGAAATTTCACCATTTTCAATTTCGATTCCCGTGATACTCCTAGGATGAACACAGCTGCCGTCATTGAAAAATGCGATTTCTCCAGGTTCAGGAAATCGCGGTCGATGTGTATGCCCAACGATTGTTAAGAGATTATTATTCTCTGTAATCCATTTTTTGGTTCGGCGCTCAATACGGATTAGTTCTTTATAATTTTTGGCGGGACTGGTTGGATCTGCAATTCCCATGACATTTAATGGTTTCCATAGTATGCGAACCATGAATCGGCTCCATCTCCAGAACAAATAGTTCCACCAGTCTGCCTGATGCCCGTGTGTTAAGAATAGTTCTTGACCGGTATCAGAATGTTTTAAAACAATCGCTTCATGATAAATAATATTACAAAATAGCTCGACATCTTCTCCAATTTTCGGATCAAAAAAAGTTGATAGATGTTCCTCGACATAATCAGGATCTCTGTAAACCATATCATGGTTTCCCCAGATCATATGTAGCCGCTCATCTTCATGAAACTGCTTGAGCAGCATGTAGACATTTTTATGAGCATCCAGAATGCTGTCAAACGAGAAATTCTCCCATAATTCATCACCATCTCCCAGCTCGCAATACTGAAATCCTTCGGCATAATAATGTTTTAACGCATGGTAATAAATATTTCGGTTATCGGCGAAATCATCCGCAATACTATTATCCCCTCTATGGCAGTCACTGAATAAAATGAATTTTGATTGATCATCAAAGGGCACATATTTTGCTTGGGAATAAGCGCGATTCAGCCTGTATTTTGAAGAAAGTTTCAACATTGAAAATCCAATTTACTCAATTTTTTCTAGAGCAATTGGTAAAAGACGTTCTACGAATAGCGAATAGGCCAATTCAGAGGGATGTAGATTATCGGTTGCTACCAAGTCTGGATTGTCGAGTCCCAGCCTGCTTATATCGGTAATGTAGACATATGAAATATCATTTTGCAGACAGTAGGCCTGGGCGAAATCATTGTATTGATCAATCTCTAAAGATGTTTCTATGGGGTTACCATAATTTTGTCCGAATGTAGTAAACGCATAGTCGGGAATCGATAAAACAATAAGCCTATTTTTATCACCTCCTGCTTTTGAAATGGCCGTATTGACTAAATCAACAAATTCGATTTCATAAACCGAAAAAGAAATGCCTTGAAACTGATTGTTTACGCCTATAAGAAGTGTAACAAGGTCGTTTGTATTTGAAGGATTTTCTATAGCGATACGATTCTTTAAATCTGTTGTCGTCCAACCTGTTTGTGCAATGATTCGAAGATTAAATTCGGAATTATCATTAAGATTTGAAATCAAGCTATCCTTTAGCTGCTCAGGAAATTTGCAGCTCGCACAAACACTCTGTCCTATGGTATAACTGTCACCAAGACTTAAAATATTGATTTCTCTAACATCAGTCTGTTCGGGATCAGAATTGTCCATGGCCAAAGATGGGGTATTCGTGCTACACCCTAAAAGCATGGAGCTTATCAGTATCGTGAACAATAATCCGGTTTTCATAGCAGCGTAAAAATAAAAAAAGCGCTTCGATTATCGAAACGCTTTGTTATATCTTTAACTTAATCCTAATTATTTAAAAGCATTCAGACCGGTGATGTCTAATCCTGTGATGAGCAAATGAATATCGTGGGTCCCTTCATAAGTAATGACACTTTCAAGGTTCATCGAATGACGCATGATACTGTATTCTCCGGTTATTCCCATTCCACCTAATATTTGCCTGGCTTCTCTGGCAATATGAATAGCCATATCAACATTGTTTCGTTTCGCCATTGAGATCTGGGCCGAACTGGCCTTTCCATCATTTTTCAATACTCCCAGGCGCCATGTTAATAATTGTGCTTTAGTAATTTCAGTGATCATCTCAGCCAACTTTTTTTGCTGTAATTGAAATTGCCCAATAGGCTTACCAATTTGGATGCGTTCTTTGCTATAACGCAAGGCAGTATCATAACAATCCATAGCAGCACCAATAGCACCCCAGGCAATCCCATATCGTGCAGAATCCAAACATCCTAGCGGAGCACCCAAGCCCGATTTATTCGGAAGGAGATTTTCTTTAGGTACCTTTACGTTATCGAATATCAATTCACCGGTCGCACTCGCGCGAAGCGACCATTTGTTATGCGTTTCGGGTGTGGTAAAACCTTCCATGCCGCGTTCTACTATTAGTCCGTGAATGCGACCCTCTTCATTTTTTGCCCATACAATGGCAACCTGAGCAAAAGGGGCATTGGAAATCCACATTTTCGCTCCATTTAAAAGATAATAGTCACCCATATCCTTGAAGTTGGTTGTCATTCCACCGGGATTTGACCCATGATCAGGTTCGGTAAGCCCAAAACAGCCCATCCATTCGCCGCTTGCTAATTTTGGCAAAAATTTCTGACGCTGTTCTTCATTGCCATATTTCCAAATGGGATACATAACCAATGATGATTGTACAGAAGCTGTGGACCGCACGCCTGAATCACCCCGCTCAATTTCCTGCATGATCAAGCCATAGGAAATTTGATCCAATCCGGCTCCGCCATATTCTTCCGGAATATATGGGCCGAAGGCCCCAATTTCGGCAAGACCCTGAATTATTTGCATTGGGAACTCTGCTTTTTGGGCGTAGTCTTCTATAATTGGCGACACATCGCGTTTGACCCATTCCCTGGCGGCATCTCGTACCAATTTATGTTCATCGCTAAGCAATTCATCAAGATTAAAATAATCGGGAGCTTCAAATAAATCAGGTTTCATTTATTGGTGATTTTAAGATGGTTCAAATTTAATCAATACAAAGCAAATCGAAAGCGAAAAGGCTTGGAAATATTAAATGAACATTTATTAATCTTTTAATTGTATATTCGAAATTAAGTTCCTCACATATCTGACCAAATGATCCGTGATCCTTTATATTTTAAATAGACATGAGTCAAACTAAAAAAATTGGGCTATTGGCCTCTACTTCGTTCGTAATTGGTAATATGATAGGTGCAGGAATTTTCGTTTTGCCGGCGCTATTAGCCAAATATGGAACTATAAGTTTGTTAGGATGGGTGTTTTCGGCAGTTGGCGCTTTGATTTTAGCACGGATATTTAGTAATTTCAGTAAAATCATCGTTAACAAAAGTGGCGGACCCTACACCTATTCGAAGGCTGGTTTTGGAGATTTTATCGGATTTTTAGTGGCCTGGGGCTATTGGATTTCTATTTGGGTAGCCAATGCCGCACTCGCGTTCACCATAGTTGGTGCCCTGAGTTTCTTTTTTCCAATTCTCGATGGAAACCCTGTTTATTCGGTATTGACGGGCTTGGCATTTATTTGGTTGTTTACCTGGATAAATACCCTTGGAATAAAGGAATCTGGAAATGTTCAAATAATTACAACGATCTTAAAATTGGTGCCATTGGTATTTGTTATAGTGGTTGGATTATTCTTTTTCAGCTTCGATAATTTCCCGGCTTTTAACCTAACAGCAGAAAGTGATTTTGCTACATTCCCTATTGTTGCTGCTCTTACATTATATGCGTTTTTAGGTGTGGAATCAGCTTCAATACCGGCGGCAGAAGTGAAGAATCCTGAAAAAACGGTAGCCAGAGCGACCATGCTTGGGACGTCCATAACGGCTTTGGTTTATATCCTCAGTACCATTATTCTTTTTGGGGTTTTACCAATTGATGTGTTATCAAATTCTCCCTCTCCCTTTGCGGAAGCAGCAAGGTTGATGGGTGGCGAATATGGTGGCTATTTGGTGGCTGGTGGAATCGCAATAGCGGCTATAGGCTGTTTAAATGGTTGGTTATTGTTTACCGGTCAAATTCCCATGGCCGCATCACAGGATGAATTATTTCCAAAAATATTTAAAAAGAAGAATAAGAAGGGAGCCCCTGCAATGGGTTTAATAATAGGGAGCGTATTAACCAGTATCGTGATGCTAATGAATTTTTCAGAAGGTTTGGTGAAACAATTCGAATTTGTAGCTGAAATTGTTGTATTTACCAATTTAATCCCATATTTATTTGTAGCCGCCTCATATATAATTGTATTAATCAATAGACGATTACACGATAACAATTGGGTAAAAACTTTAGTATTGGGTACATTGGGTATTGCCTTTTCAATATGGGCGATCTATGGTTCTGGCTCAGAAACAGTTTTTTATGGTTTTATTTTACTGGCAATAGGAATACCGTTTTATGCTATTATGCTTTGGAATAAGCGAGAGAAATGATGAAAACAACAAATCACTCGGAATATTTAAAACTAAAATCCGTTTATCTGAAACCGGCTAAAAACGCCTTTGTTTCCGATATTCTTATAAGCCAACAATGGCGTGAGTTGAATTATTTATCACGACCCGATTATGATTCTGCCCTTGAAGAATATCAGGAGTTTGAAAATTGTTTAAAAAATGCCGATGTGGGACTTCTTTTTTTTCCGCATAATACTAATGTAGGAATCGACTCAATTTATTGCAGGGATGCGTCCATCGCTACCGATTTTGGGATGATCATCTGTAATATGGGAAAAGCTGGCAGACGAAATGAACCTGAAGCACATACCCAGGTATTTGAAGACAATGAGATCCCGATTTTAGGAAAAATAAAATCTCCGGGAAGATTAGAAGGTGGTGACGTGGCCTGGCTTGATACTAAGACCTTAGCGGTTGGACATTCATACAGAACCAATCAGGATGGCATCGATCAACTCAAGGCGCTCTTGGAGCCAGAAGGTATTGAAATTATTGTTGCTGATCTTCCCCATTATAAAGGCGTAAATGATGTTTTTCATTTAATGTCAATCCTTAGTCCGGTTGATAAAGATCTGGCTGTGGTCTATTCTCCCTTAATGCCGATAAAATTCAGGAATGAACTTCTACATAGAGGATTTGATCTGGTTGAAGTTCCAGATGACGAATTCGATTCGATGGGATGTAATGTATTGGCCATCGCGGCACGACATTGTATTATGGTTGAAGGCAATCCTAATACCAAATTGGCATTAGAAGAAAAAGGATGTAAGGTACAAACCTATAAAGGCGATGAGATTAGTGTAAAAGGAGGCGGTGGCCCCACCTGTCTTACCCGCCCACTTCAAAGATCATTATAGTTTCAGGTAAAAATCTTTTGTCAGATCTATATAGTCCTTGGTGTATTGGTGCCGCTTGTTTTCAATGATAAGTTCGTTGATTTTGGCAGGAACATCAGTAAATGACAAATCAATTAAACTGCGTTTAATATCCACATCGGGATTCCCTTTTACATGGGTAATCTTATTTGGGTACAAGCCATTTTCCTGAGCTAATTTCACAAACCGACCTGCCTCTGAATACGGAAGAACGACACAAAAATGGCCTTGCCTGGACATTAGTTTTACAACACTGGTGATTAAATGATCGAAAGGCATAGCATCGGCAAATCGAGCTAGATTTCGCTGTTTGTTTTCGGTTTTAAACGATTCAGAATAAAATGGCGGGTTACAAATAATCAGATCATATTGATCGTCAATGTCCTCGGTGAATTCCAATAGGGACGCATGATAGCAAAACAAGCGATCACTCCATTTTGAATTTTCAAAATTTTCAAGACATTGTTCAAATGCGCTATCATCGATCTCGATGGCATCTATATTTTGAGCGTTGGACCTTTGAGCCTGCATCAATGCAATTATTCCGGTTCCGCTTCCTATGTCCAGAATAAATAATGGATTGTGATCAAGTGTTGCCCATGCACCTAAAAGGACACTATCAGTGCCTATTTTCATAGCGCATTTATCCTGCTCTACCGTAAACTGTTTGAATTTAAATGCGCGATCAGACATCAATCTATATATAAATCTATTAGGCCTTCCGGCGTTTTGACTTCAATGGTTTTATGAGTTCTATCCACTTTTAGAATAAATTCATCATTCATAGGGATCAGGATCTCAATTCCGCTTCGATCGACAACGAATAAGGCCTGAGCCGTTGAATCATTGATGCTTTTTATAATTCCAACATCACCAAATTTTGTGTCCTTGATGGTATAACCGATGACCTCATGAAAATAGAATTTATTGCCTTCAAGTTTTGGCAACAATTCTAAGGGCAAATAGAGTTCACTTTTAATTAAGGCATTTGCACTTTCTTCAGAATCCACATCTTCAAATTTTAAGCGTAAAAGATCTGATTTATGAAGTTGGGAACGTTCAATAAAAAATGGGATAAGGTTATTTCTTACCAATAAGAATATGGCATCCAAATGGGCATACAACTCGGGTTGATCGGTATCTAGTTTGGCCAGAACCTCGCCTTTAAAGCTATATTTCTTGACGATTTTTCCTAAATAAAAACAATCTTCTTTTCGCATATGTATAACATAAAAAAACCTGGCAATTTTAATTGCCAGGTTTAAAAGTATAAAAGATTTTAATATTTACTCTTCTTCCTCCTTTGAAGCTTCAACCGTTTCGGTTGCTTCTTCAGCAGTTTCTTCAGATGCTTCAGCAACTTCTTCTGTGGCAACTTCAGAAGCTTCAGCAATTTCTTCAGCCTCTTCTTTTACTTCTTCGGTAGCTTCAGCAACCTCTTCTGTGGCAGCTTCAGTAGCTTCAGCAGTTTCTTCAGATGCTTCAGCAATTTCTTCAGTGGCTTCTTCTTTTACTTCTTCGGCAGCTTCAGCGACCTCTTCCGTAGCAGCCTCAACAGATGCTTCAGCAGTTTCGGCTACATCTTCAGGAGCTTCTTCAGTAGTAGCTTCAGCAGCCTCTGTAGCCTCTTCCACAACTGGTGGAGGTGCTAACCGCGCTTCATTTACAGCTTTCTCGGCTTCCAGAGCTTTGGCTTTAGCTTCAGCTTTAGATTTATCCAAGTTATCTGCTTTTGCCTGGATCTTTGCTGCTTTTTCTTCTAACCAAGCATTGAATTTCTTCTCTGCCTCTTCTTCGGTTAAGGCGCCCTTTTTAATGCCGCCGGCAAGATGTTTTTTTAACATCGCTCCTTTATAGGACAAAATAGCTCTGGCAGTATCGGTTGGCTGGGCTCCATTTTCCAACCATTTCACAGCACCATCAATATTCAAATCAATGATTGCCGGATTGACATTAGGATTATAGGACCCTAATTTTTCAAGATATTTTCCATCTCTTTTAGAACGTGCATCAGCTGCAACGATCCAATAATAAGGCTTCCCTTTTTTTCCGTGTCTTTGTAATCTAATTTTTACTGGCATAATAAATTAATTTTTAAGGTACTCGACCTTGGTTATTAATGAGGGCGCAAAGATATTATATTTTTCTTATTATCAATCAAATGTTTTACTTTTTTATACTACTTTTGAGTTCCTAAATTTCAAGTTTATATGAAAAAGCTGTGTTTAGCCTTAGCGGTGTTGATGCTTTGTTTTTCTTGTCAGGATGAATTACAAGATAATTTACCCACTTTTCAGAGTATCCAGGATGGATCCATATTCTGGAAAGCCACGGGATATGGCTATTACAGCAATGCAGCGGATGAGATTATTGTTGAAGGCAGAGGTGCACAGGGGGTGGTTCAGCTCATTGTTCCGGCCTTAAGTGTAGGTACCTATGCATTAAGTACTACTAGCATTGCCAGAGCTACGCTTCAGCAAGATGGCGTATTTTATTCTACAGTCCATAACGGTGTTGGCAGCCCCGCCTTTTTAAGCGATGGCGAGATTAAGGTGGAAAGTGTTAGCAACAATGTGATGCGTGGTACATTTAAATTCAATGCATACGATAACACCGGACAACTTACCGTAAATTTTATTGAAGGGGTATTTTTTAATATACCCAACAATTAAGGCCTCCCAATTAGTCCTCTTCCAAAGTTCTAACATAATTTACAATAAGCCAAACATCTTCTTCATCCGGAATTTTCTTTTCATAATTGGGCATATCGTTTCTGCCGATATAACTTTTATAAAAGATAGCGCCATCAGATTGACTTTGGAAATCAGTAGAAGAGAAATCCCCTAAGTCACCCTCTTGTTCGGCCGCTTTAGGGCCATCACCATAACCTTCTTTGCCGTGACAGGACTTACAATGTTTGTTGTACAATGATTTTCCAATGGCCAAATCTTCATTTGGATTCGTAGGATTTTTCATGGTTTCATATTTTGCCGGTACGACCCATTCGTCCTGAACGTCCATTTTAAAGGCAAAAAATGCCAGGGCAATTATGCTAATTAGAGCTAAGGTTTTAATTGTTTTCATCATCTGTATTTATACTTTTTTAATTCTAAATAAATTTATAACTAAATAAATGATTATCCCCCACATGGCAAGGATAATAGCATTGGCAAAAACCAGGAAAAACCAAGGTGTTTTATTTCTTGGCGACCATAAGGTTCTTTGATCGAATGTGGATTCGTCAACAATGGCTTTGCCAATAGGGGCTTTAACCAAGGCCTTGACGGTCCCATAGGTGTCATTATCATTAAGTACGACTTCAATGTTTAAAATTCCATCAATCCCAGGAATCCCTTGTTCAATAGGAACAAGAACCGTGCCTTTTTCATCTGTAGAATTAAATTCTTCCCCCATTTTTAAGGGCTTGAACAAACGTTCTATTTGAACATCCAATAATTCACCGGAAATCGCGTCTCTTGAATTGGCATCTATTATTGTGGCCGATATAAAATGAAGACTATCTTTTTCGATCAATCTGGCTGAGATTTCTGCGTCTTTGAATTGAACATTTCTATTGGCCTTTTTATATAATTCATTGCCCTTAAATGATACCTTTAAATTATAGAATTGGCTGGAATCTGAAACCATTGTCCTTAATTCTGGCAATGTAAACTTAATCTTGCCCTTCGAATTTGCTGTGGCTGATCCCAGTTCGATGACTTCGTCATCAGTTTCATTTATAATCACGAGATTTAAATCAGGAACTGAAACATTTTTTTTGTCAATTCTTGCAGAAGTTGATATATCAAGATAGGATCCCTCATCCATCACCTTTACGTAATCTGCCTTAATTCGAACCTTGATTTGAGTCGATTCCTGAGCGATTGCCTGGTTCAGACCGAGGCCAACAAAGCTTATTCCTATTAAAACAATGATAATTATATGTGAAATCAAATGACGTCTCATAGTTCAGTTTTTTCAATTGGCTCCTCTTTACTTATTCCTAATTCTTCGGCAGTCCTTTGTATAGGGATTACCGGTAAATAACGGATCATAATCGTGATGAGCAATAAAGCCATTGCTAATGTTGAAATGGTAATGATCCATTCATGAAAACTTGGGAAATAATGTCGCCATGACTCCGGAACACCCTGAATTGGCAGGAACGGATGGAGTAAGGTTGGTGTGACAATGACAAAACGTTTCCACCAGGATCCAATGACAACAATTAGACCTATATAAAATAGTGGAACCGGCTTCCGGCCTTTTTTAAAAAACATCACAATTATCGGCAAAATCAACCCTATAATTGTAACCACCCAGAATAAAACCGAGTACTCACCTGTAATAAGCATATCTAAATGTGTCGCTTCATCTTTTTTGGAGGTGAATAATGGTATGACATATTCATTAATATTAAAATACAAATAGATCATACAGGCCAGGGCGAGCAATTTCCCCATCTTATCGAAGTGAAAATCGGTGATGTATTTATGCAATCGTTTATATCGCCTAACCACAAATATCACACAAATGAGACCTCCAATTCCTGCAACCATGGCTCCGGAAATAAAATAAGGCGCGAAATTCGTGCTGTCCCATCCAATTCTGTAGGTCGTTGAAAACAACCAGGCATCTATGGTTTGAAGAAGTAAGCCAACCGGAAGGATCATTAATGCAATGATCTTGATCGATTTCGTTTGTATGGCCTTCTGAGCGGCACTTCCTGTCCAATTTAAGGACAGTTTTCCATACAACTTACTCATTTTGGGCTTCTTTTTCTTAAAATATTTTTTCAATATGGCGAAATCCGGAAGCAAAGGAAAATACAGTAATAAAAGACTAATTACGATATAGGTAGGAATAATAACCACATCCCAGGTAATTGGTGATTGTAGCCTTGCATGAACAAATAAATTCAAGAGGCGGTCTGGCCTTGCCATATCGATCATAATTGTTATTCCTGCCATAACAATAGCTGCCACTGTTATTATTTCGGCAATTCTTACCAATGGGGTCCGCCAGTGATTGTTGGTCAATCTTAAAATGGCTACGGCTACACTACCTACAAAACTTGTGGCAATGAAGAACACAAAATTTGATATATATATTCCCCAGAGGGCATAATCATTCATGTTGGTTACCTTCTGGCCTTGCCGAACCTGATCGATATAAGCCACAAGGCCCGCAACGATAATCACGATTAAAAAGATCATCCAAAGTTTATCCTTCTTCCGAAATTTCTTTGGTACCAGATCCTTGACAAGCGCTTTATATGCATTCATTTTTTACTCCGGTTTTTCGACTGATTCGAATTCTTTATAATATTGTAGGCCGTCTTCAAAATCGACTAATCGATCGGTTGGAGGCAAATAGTACACACTTGGTTCAGTACCGAGTCCTTCTAAAAATCGATAGCCTGCCTTGTCTTCCAAAAGTTGACTTAATCGTAAGGTTTCCTCCCCGTTGGTAACCGTGTCCTCATATTTGTCACCAAAGTAAAAAACACCGTTAGGGCAGGCGGTAACGCAGTGTGGCAGCTCACCTTGTTGTACTTGGTGCGGACAAAAATCACATTTGTCCACTGTACCAACTACACTGGGCTTTCCGGCATGCTCGGGCGACGGCGAGTGGCCAATTAAATCCATATTTAGAGTCACTTCCTGACCGGGATCTCCCCAATTGAAGACACGTGTCGAATATGGACAAGCTGCCATACAGAAACGGCATCCAATACAACGTTCATTGTCGATCAATACAAGGCCATCACGCCTTTTAAAAGTGGCATCAACCGGGCAAACGGTTACACAGGCTGGCTTATCGCAATGCTGGCACATCATTGGCATCCAGTAATGAGCAGTATCTTTACTTTCCTGCATATCATAGACCTTTAACCAGGCATTATCCCCGGTGACGTAATGATACTTATTGCAGGCATTTTGACAATTCAGTGCATTTTTACATTTGGCAAGATCGACCACCATAACAAATTTCCTATTTGGCATGCCTTCCCTCACATTATAGGCACTGTCATGATCATGATGTTTTTCAACCGTCATAACCTCTGAAGAATCGACCTGAATGAGCTTACCATCTGTGGTCATAAGCTCCATTTTATCATTTGATGAGGTCGTGGTCTTTGCAATTAATTTTGAAGAGAGTTTGGACAGACCAAAGCTCCCAATAAGTGTTGCCAAGCCAATTTTTAGACCTTTGTCTAGAAATTTTCGTCGTTCTTTTGAATTACTTTTCATATGCGATGCCTTAGCCATTTAAAATTTCCCTTTGAGCCACTTTAGCATTGAGGTGTTTGAAACATTTTTGTTTATCACCTTTGATTCCTTGATCACTTTTGATTTCACCTTAACAATTGTACCGTCAGGCTTTAATAAGGTGTCGTAATCTGCATTCGGATCTGAATCTGAGGGGTGTTCGTTTTGACCGATTCCGAAGAATGGCACTATCAATGAACCACCAAGGAGTGGAAAAAAACGTCTTCTTGAGAATTTATTCTCCTGTCTTGAATTTTGCATCATCGAGCGTTCTGTTTTAGTGGATCGTTTTTAGAAATTGTAAATTCGTGTGATGTTAAATCCTATTAAAAAATCACCATCGAAGAAATCATTGGTATTCTTCATATAATTTCTTTGTGGGACGATTCCGTTTAAATTCGTGATGAACAATTGAAATGCGTGTGATGATGTAGAAAATTCTACGCCAATACTTACTCCCGGATTGTTATAACTTAATTCAGGATTGTCCGGATCTCTGTCGAAACTGCTAATTGGCTGACTGTAATCGAATAATATTGAGGTTTGAGAACTAATTTTCACTCTTCCGCCAAAAGCGATTGAATATCTATCGTTATGCATGAAGGACTCCACACCATTATAATGCGAAACGCTTGGTGCAATTTGTAGAGAAACATTCGGACTAAACCGTCTGGCGATAATGATTTGATTAAAGTAAGAATAGCGATGTTGGATGAGGTCGAAACTTTCCTTGGTTCGCGCATCAATGGTGAAATTACCATAATAAGAAACACTTACAGGAACTCTATCTGACCGTGTTTGTCGGAATATAGCAACCTTCCAATTGAAATCTTGCAAACGGTCAAATTTGGTCGTTCCAAAACCAACAGTTAATCGATCGAGAATGGCATAAGAAAGCCCAATTCGAATATTAGAAGGTGCCCAAAATCCCGCCAGGTCATTTGTACCGCCATTGATAAGGCCGAAACGGTGAGACATTTGAACTTCCAAGGTATTCTTATTGAATAAGACATTGGTTGGATTGTCAATAATAAAGGAACTCTCAAACGCGGGACGTTCGGGTTTATCAACTATGGAATCTGTTTCCTTGGTTTGGGCAATCAACAAGAACGGAATGCATAAGAAAACAAATAGAAATATATTAAGGTTTTTCATATCTAACGTCTTAAATTTTAATTGTCTTCGGCGCCTTGATCGATCCAGGCCTCAATAAGAGCAATGTCTTCATCACTTAGACTAAATCCAATATCGACAGGATGATTGTTCCCCGGTAAATTATCAATCAGGGAGCTGTTTTCTGATTCAAAAGCGGTTACATATTGAGGGACAAGCATGTTATACGAGCTACCTTCCCTGAGATCCGGATCGGCCGTCATACCATCATGACAACTGATGCAGCTGGCTGTAAAAATTGGTTGAATGTCATTTGAATATGATACAATTTCATCAATAGGTATGTCCAGTTCTAAGAAAGTGTCATAATAACAGGAATAACAAAATCCAATTATGCTAAAGGCTAAAACAAAGGGTGCTAATTTTTTCATTGTTTTTAATTTTTAATCAATAGTGTAAGCAGGACTTAACCAGTTTCATATCATGTTAAGTTTCAACCTTGCTTTTAAATAACTCCAGGACATTAATCCTGTAAGGCTTCTATTGAGTTTCTAATTAATGCCTTTGTATAGTCCGGATTGTGAATACCTTTACTTTTATCTTCTAAAAGCGTTCGGTAATTCCATGCGGCCTGAGCTAAATCAACAGAATAGGTTCCTTCATTATAATAACCATCTTCATCAAACATATTGTTTGCTTCCAATAAGGCTCTTAAAGTTTCCATATCATCTGTGAATCCGGAGGCTTCTGTGGGTGCACCATTGGTGTGACAGGTCAAACAAGCACTTTCGGTTGGGACCCAGGAATGTAAGCCTCTGCTTATATCTTCCGACTCGCCCATATGACAGGATACGCAAGAAGCATCAGTTCTGTGTGTAGCGCTTCCGGCAGCAGGGTATGCTATTGAACCGGCAATTTCTGCTCCTAAAATACCCTCAAGTATAGTAGATTGAGGTCCGTGGTGTGGACCAAATCGCTTGCTGGTAATTTCATAGGTACCTGAGCCCATAGGAATTGCATAACTGTTTCGAGGCTGATGACAGGAGATACAATTGTTACTGGCATCACCAAGGTCTAGTGTAGTACCGCCAAGATCAAGAATAACAGGATCATCATTTTTCAAAGCATAATCCAGACCGTCATTCTCAAAATCGAAGGATTCATGTACGTCATGACAGGTATGGCAATCGATTCGTGTAGGTGTAGCTGAACTTGCCATTACACCACCGGTTTCCTGGAATTCAAGGTAACCTTCATTGGTGTGACATTTCACACAGAATGAACCGACATCATTTGTATATTCAGAAAGGGGTTGTCCCGTAAACATAGTAGTTTGAATACCGTGTTGGGAAAGTTCATAGGAAGCCAGGATAGGCTCCCTCACGGAGTTTGAATGACACGCAATACAACTTGCCGTTCCATCCACGCCATCGATACCGTCAACACCGTCTTCTCCAGGAATAGGTGTGTATTCACTCGTACAATGAACAAAGAGCAAACTTGTTGCCATTAGCATCATTAAACGAAAAAGTTGATGTGTTCTCATAAATATAGTCTTTGATTTTACAATAAGTATTTAAAATTATGCAACTATTCTTACAAAAAATATGATAAAAATCATATTGTCAATCCTTTAGGAATTGAATGATAAGCACGAAGGTTCGAGACGAATTGTTGTTCAAAAAATAATTGACACCTAGCAGTTAATGTTCATAACTTTCCCATTTTATAAGGCTAATTATTCTTAATTTTATCGTTCTCATTTATTCTGATTGAAACACCTTTATGTACCTAATATTCGATACCGAAACAACCGGCTTACCAAAACGTTGGAATGCACCAATTAGTGACACCGATAATTGGCCGAGAGCCGTTCAAATAGCCTGGCAGCTTCATGACGCCATGGGACATTGTATCGAGCATCAGGATTTTTTGATTCAGCCCGAAGGTTTCAACGTGCCCTATGATGCCGAAAAGATCCATGGGATATCTACCGAACTGGCTCTGGAACAAGGCCATCCTTTAAAAGAAGTTCTTGAAAAATTTAACGAAGCTTTGCAAAAGGCAAAATTTGTTGTTGGACAAAATGTAGGTTTTGATATTAATATAATAGGTTGTGAATTTTTCAGAATGGAGATCGCAACACCTTTGGAAGAACTCCCGGTATTAGATACCTGTACCGAACATACAGCTTTATTATGTCAATTACCCGGAGGTCGCGGTGGAAAATTCAAGTTACCTACCTTAACCGAACTTCATGAATATTTGTTTGAAGAAACATTTGATGAAGCACATAATGCAACGGCCGACGTTGAAGCAACTACCCGCTGCTTTTTAGAATTGATCCGCAGAGAAGAATTCACCAAGGAAGAACTGGATGTTCAGCCGGATTATTTTGAATCGTTTAAAACCGCGAATCCGAAGACCATCCAATTGATCGGATTAAATCACATCAATTTAAAAGAGGCTTCGGCCAAGATCAATCAGCGCCTTCAAAGTGAACAGGCCCAAGTTGAAATTCCAGCAGATATCGGTACGAATGAAGATCTCGATCAAGCCAGCTTCGCACATTTACATAATCATTCGCAGTTTTCCATCTTGCAATCAACCATGAGCATAAAGCAATTGGTTGAAAAAGCGGCTAAACATCAAATGACTGCAGTTGCACTCACCGATCATGCCAACATGATGGGTGCCTTCCATTTTGTTCGTGAACTAAGAAATCATAACAAAGCGGTTAAAGCCGAAAATGAATCATCAAACGAAGGGACGACCGAAAAGAAAATAGTCATTAAACCCATTCTTGGATGTGAGTTTTTTGTTTGTGAAGATCATACGAATAAAAGTCAGAAAGATTACGGATACCAAATCGTCATGCTGGCTAAAAATAAAAATGGCTATCAGAATTTAGCCAAGATGTCGTCCATCGCCTATACCGATGGCTTTTATTATGTGCCACGGATAGATAAAAAGATTGTTGAAGCCTATAAAGAGGACATCATCGTGCTTACCGGAAATTTATATGGTGAGGTCCCGGGCAAGCTTTTGAATGTTGGTGAAAAACAAGCTGAAGAAGCCCTGCTATGGTGGAAAGAGCAATTTGAAGATGATCTTTATGTCGAGCTCATGCGACACGGACAGGAAGACGAAGATCGCATTAATCCGGCCCTCATTCAATTGGCGAGAAAGCATGATGTTAAAATAGTAGCCTCCAATAACACCTATTATGCTGAAAAGGAAAATGCCAACGCTCATGATATTTTGCTCTGTGTGAAAGATGGGGAAAAGCAGGCAACGCCCATAGGACATGGACGTGGTTATCGTTACGGGCTTCCTAATCAGGAGTATTATTTTAAATCGGCCGAAGAGATGAAAGCCTTATTTAAAGACCTTCCTGAAGCCATTTTGAATATTCAGGAGGTTGTCGACAAAATTGAGGTCTATGATCTGGCTCGTGAGGTACTGCTGCCAAATTTCGCAATTCCAGAAGCGTTTCTTGACCCTAAAGATGCCGATGGCGGCAAGCGCGGCGAAAATGCCTATTTAAGGCACCTCACTTATGAAGGTGCTAAAAAAAGATATCAGGAGATCAGTCCGGAATTAAAAGAACGCATTGATTTTGAACTAAAGACCATTGAAAATACAGGCTATCCGGGTTATTTCCTGATTGTTCAGGATTTCATTTCCGAAGCGCGTAAAATGAATGTATCTGTTGGACCGGGACGTGGTTCTGCTGCCGGATCGGTTGTTGCCTATTGCCTTTGGATCACCAATATCGACCCTATTAAATACGACCTTCTTTTTGAGCGTTTCTTAAATCCCGATCGGATTAGCATGCCCGATATCGATATCGATTTTGATGATGAAGGCCGCGGCCGTGTTATGGATTATGTGATTGATAAATATGGAAGTAATCAGGTTGCGCAGATCATAACCTATGGAACGATGGCTGCCAAATCTTCCATTCGGGATACGGCCAGGGTATTGGATTTGCCGCTCAATGATGCCGATCGTATTGCCAAGCTTATTCCCAACATGTCAAAGCTTAAAACCATTTTTGGCACGGCTGAAAATGAACTGAGATCTAAATTCAGAGCTGAAGATATTGAGAAGATCAATCAGCTTCTAAATATTTCTGAAGGTGAGGACCTCGAGGCTGAAACGGTCAACCAAGCCCGTGTGCTTGAAGGATCGGTTCGAAATACAGGAATTCATGCTTGCGGCGTCATTATCACACCCGATGATATTACCAACTTTGTGCCCGTTGCAACAGCCAAGGATTCTGATCTCTACGTAACCCAGTTCGACAACTCTGTTGTAGAGAATGCCGGCCTGCTAAAGATGGATTTCCTGGGGTTGAAGACCCTGACACTCATCAAGGATACAGTTAAGATCGTTAAAGCAAAACATGGTGTTCAACTCGATCCCGATAATTTTCCATTAGATGATGAAAAGACCTATGAGCTATTTCAGAAGGGAGAGACCGTGGGTATCTTTCAGTATGAATCACCCGGAATGCAAAAGCACCTGAAAGATCTCAAACCAACGGTTTTCGATGATCTTATTGCAATGAACGCCTTATATCGTCCAGGGCCAATGGAATATATCCCAAGTTTTATCAGACGAAAACATGGCGATGAAAAGATCGACTACGATCTTCCGGAAATGGAAGAGTACCTCAAGGAGACCTATGGGATTACCGTCTACCAGGAGCAGGTGATGCTGCTGTCGCAGAAGTTGGCCGACTTCACCAAGGGAGAGGCCGATGTGCTGCGGAAGGCGATGGGTAAAAAGCAAAAGGCAGTACTCGATAAAATGAAGCCAAAGTTCATTAACCAGGCGGCCGAAAAGGGAATGGACAAAGAGAAGCTTGAAAAGATATGGAAGGATTGGGAGGCTTTTGCAAGCTATGCCTTTAATAAATCACATTCAACCTGTTATGCCTGGATCGCTTATCAAACAGCATATTTAAAGGCTCATTATCCTGCCGAATATATGGCAGCCGTGTTGTCGAATAATATGAACGACATCAAATCGGTGACCTTCTTTATGGAAGAATGCAAGCGAATGAAACTGAATGTACTTGGCCCTGATGTGAACGAATCCTATTATAAATTTTCGGTAAATCAGGATAACGCGGTACGATTTGGAATGGGCGCTATAAAAGGTGTTGGCCATGGCGCAGTCAAGACCATTGTAGAGAACAGAAAAAAAGATGGGATCTACAAATCCATCTTCGATTTGACAAAACGCATCGACCTCAGGGCTGCCAATAAAAAGGCCTTTGAGAATTTAGCGAATGCCGGTGCCTTTGATTGCTTTAACAATACACATCGTGCGCAATATTTTCATAATGACGGCGATGGCATAACATTTCTTGAAAAGACCATTCGCTATGCGAACAAATACCAGGAAAATCAAAATTCATCCCAGGTCAGTTTATTTGGAGAGGCAAGTGAAGTAAAAATTCCAGAACCCGAAGTCCCGCCCTGTGAAGAATGGGGAACCATGGAAAAATTGGCTCGCGAAAAAGAGGTGGTTGGGATTTATATCTCAGGACATCCATTAGATGATTTTAAAATCGAAATGAGAACCTTTTGCAATGCGACCATTTCCATATTTAATGATCTTGAGAATTATGTCAACAGAGAATTGACCTTTGGCGGTGTGCTCACCGATGTGCAGCATCGTATCAGTAAACAAGGTAAAGGCTGGGCTTTATTCACACTTGAGGACTATGTAGATACCCATGAATTCAGGATCTTCGGGGAAGACTATTTAAAGTATCGGCATTTCCTTATGAAAAACAGTTTCTTGTACATACGGGCCTATATCAGAGAAGGCTGGGAGAACCGTGACACAGGCAAGAAATCAGAGCCAAGGATCCAGTACAACAGTTTTCAGCTCTTACATGATGTCATGGACAGTATGGCAAAAAAATTGTCAATTCAAGTAGATATCAAAGAGCTTCAGGAAGATCGGATCAAGACCCTTCAGGATCTTTTAAAACTGCACAAAGGTGACCATCATTTAAACTTTGTGGTCTATGATAGTGACGAACAAATCAAATTGAATTTACCCAGCAGAAAACAAAAGGTCAAGATCTCGCAGGAACTTTTGGAAGAACTGGATAATGAGGATGTTTTTTACAAGTTGAATTAGAGGTATAATTTCGGTCAATTTGTCAATAAGTAAAACAAATAGTGACAATGTAAGCTTTGGCAGAATTTTTGACTAATATTGCATATTAACAAGCGTGGAAACACAAATAAATTTAAAATTATGGCATTAGAAATAACAGATGCAACTTTTGAGGAAACTGTATTGAACAGTGATAAACCGGTCATGGTCGATTTTTGGGCTGCCTGGTGCGGACCATGTCGAATGGTGGGACCTATCATCGAACAAATAAGTGAAGAGTATGAAGGTAAAGCCGTTGTTGGTAAGGTGGATGTAGATGCGAATCAGGAATTTGCCGCTAAATATGGCGTAAGAAATATTCCAACGGTGTTGGTATTTCAAAATGGGGAGGTTGTAGGACGTCAGGTTGGTGTGGCACCAAAGAATGCTTACGCGGAAGCCTTAGATACAATATTGGCTGATAGCTAAGATTAATAATTTTCATAAAATTAGTATAAAGGTTTGCCTTATTGGCAAACCTTTTTTAGTTTAGACCTTCATGGACTTACAACAGGAATTTCAAAAGACCTCCGGATTTAAGAACCTCGAACTATTGGCGAAGCAGGTGGTAGAGGGATTTATTGCAGGAATGCATAAAAGTCCGTTCCATGGTTTTTCGGCAGAATTTGCCGAACATAAGATCTACAACCAGGGGGAGAGCACACGACATATCGATTGGAAATTATATGCTAAAACCGATAAGTTGTTTACCAAGCGTTATGACGAAGAAACCAACTTACGCTGCCATATCATCGTTGATAACAGCAGTTCGATGCATTATCCATTTGTAAAAGAATTGCGTTTGGACAGCCTGAATAAAATAGGCTTTTCGGCCCTGGCAGCAGCCTGTATGATGCATATTCTGAAAAAGCAACGCGACGCTGTTGGTTTGAGTATTTATAGTGATACTTACGACTATTATTCTCCGGAAAAAGGAAGTGACCGTCACCATAGAATGCTATTGGATCAATTGGCGCAAATGGTGGTCTCCAAACCACAGAACAAGGGGACCAAGACCTACGAATACCTCCATCAAATAGCCGAAAAAATACATCGAAGATCCTTAATATTCTTATTTACCGATATGTTCGAAGCCGATATTGATAACGATCAGTTATTTGATGCCCTACGGCATTTAAAGTTCAACAAACATGAGGTGATTCTTTTTCATGTGTTTGATAAAAGCACAGAATTGAGTTTCGAATTTGACAACAAGCCCAA
>JABDLA010000087.1 GCA_013001965.1 Flavobacteriaceae bacterium
GGATTGATCTTGTTGAACAAAGTTCATTTGCTTGTCATAGAACAGCTTAAAATTCGTCAACACCGACCGTACATGCGCCTTATTTTTCAATTTATCAGATTCGAGCCTGTAATAATTATCAATACGATTAAAACGCTTTATGGAAAGGGGGTCCTTCAAACAACTTATATGAAAATCTATATCCTGAAAACGATTCAAAGATTCATCAAATCTTTTTGTTTTGAGCCATTCGGTCTTCCACAATCCGCTCATTATCGTCCATGGAATTGTATAACCAAGGAACATCTTTAAATAGTTTTCTGATGAGGCCTCATCCGGGTCTTTATTAATGGATTTGTTCTTAAATTCACCATCAACTAGAGGCGCTGTATCAGCAACTACAATATCAACATTTGGTGTTGAATCAAATATCGATAATCGGCCTTCAAGACAGGTTTTGGTCAAGACATCGTCGGCATCAAGAAACATAAGGTACTCACCATTACAGTGTTCTAGGCCAATATTCCTGCAGGCATTGGCTCCTTTCAAGCGATCTGCCGGTCTTTGGTGAAATGCGAATCGCTCATCTGAATTGACGTATTCAGAAATGATCTTTGCGGTATTATCAGTCGAACCATCATCAATTATTAAACATTCCCAACTGGAATGGGATTGGTCGACTACAGAAGACAGGGTGTTGTTCAAAAAAGCATCGCTATTGAAGGTTGGAATAATAATAGAAACGAGTGGATGCATGTTTCTTTAGATGGTCTAGATTACGAAGATAAGAAATGATTGCATAGTGCTGTCAGGTTCATCCTCTCTGATTATTGACAACTAAATTCGATTCCTCATCATTATCCCCTTTGTAAATAAAAATCAAATTGTGATAAAAATGCATCGCTATTATTTTTTTGTCATAGTACGATTGCTCATAGCCCGGTCGTACAAATTCCTTATTGTTCATACAATCGGTTAGACCCTTAAAAAAATTCATCATTGTCTTTGGGTTATTTAAATCATCACTGTCCCCTCCAAAGTCCTGCCAATAACTGGTTTGCGTATCTTCAATGACATAAATACCACCATTTTTTAATTTTGGAAACAACATCTTAAACGTTTCAATAACATGCTCGTTTATGTGGCTGCCATCATCAATGATGATATCGAGTTCTCCAATGTCGTTGACAACCTCCTCAAGAAAAGATTCGTCCACCTGGCTTCCCCTGAATATCTTTATACGATTTTCCTGCAGGCCCGATTTATCATGAATGTCTAAAGAATAGATCTTTCCAAACGGAAAATACGACTTCCACATCCGTAATGAATGTCCGCCATAATCAGGATGCTCGTAACCGCCAACCCCAATTTCAAGCAGGTTTATTTTTTTGAATTTGAATGGCCTGAAATGATGTTGGTAATGCGGAAGATAATAATGCCCAACCGCTTTGTCGGTGTTGAACATCAGTCCTAATTTATTGAGATTAAAGGTATGCCGGACCTTTAGGAGCTTGTTGATTACATAAAATATTTTCTTTTTGATCATTGAAGGCCTTTAGGTTAAGATTTGTTATTGTTAAAGGAACTGACTTTCGCTAAAAATACGTCACCTTTTTTAAATAGAAAAAAAGTCATCCATGATATGCCTAATCGCAAGTGATCCGTAACGGATGTTTTTTGATCGCCAATCAGGCATTTTCTCCATACGTAACATGCATGTCTATAATTGCCTGAGCGTAGAAAATCCTTATAAGAATTTAAAAACAAATAATGAGTGAAGTCCTTTAATTCATCAGAAAATTGACGTTTATACTTATTGAAAATATTATATCTCGCCTTAAAATAATTCCATTTTTGATGATGGGTTATTTGCCCTGAAATACTCTGTTCATGCTTTCTGATATAATCCAGAGGTTCATCGATCGTGGCATAGTGATCAAAATTCGCCAGAATATTAGCGATAAATTCCCATTCCTGACCAGCTTGAAGTTCCTCATCATACTTGAAATTATTCGCATTCAAGAAGGCCTTGTTATAAAGCGGTGCCTGAACAGGAATTATAATTTTCTTCATGAAAAAATCCTCGAACGGATTATCTGATTTGATGCTTTCAGACTTTAATTCCTGACTATCATTAATAGAATCTTTAAACAATAAAGATTTGCATATACTGAAATTTAATTTCTGAGCCTGTAGTTGTTTCGTCTGTTTTTCCAGTTTTTGGGGATGCATCAGGTCATCACTGTCGATCCAACAAATAAACTCACCACGACTAAGTTCAAATCCATAGTTTCTGCAAGCATTGGCTCCTTTAGCCCTGTTTTCCGGACGATTATGAAACTGTATGCGATCATCCTTTTCAATAAACTGACCAACTACGGCATGAGTTTCATCAGTACTGCCATCATCAACCACGATACATTCCCATTGATCAAGCGTTTGATCCTGAATGGATTTCATGGTTTCAGAAATCAAAGATGCTCGGTTAAAGCTCGGGATAATTATAGATACTAATGGTTGCATTATTCAATATATAATTCTAAAAGTTTAGCGCCTATATTTTGAGTATCATACTTTTCCTTAACATATAAACGTCCGCGCTCACCCATTGACGTTTTTAATTTTTCATCAGAAAATAACTTATGCAATAGTTCGGCATAGTCGTCAATTTTGTCAGACTTAACTACATATCCTGACTCGCCATCAATCAGCCCTTCGGGTAATCCGCCAACATCAGAAACCACTACCGGAACCTTCATAGCCTGGGCTTCCTGAATGACAAGGCCCTGGGCTTCGCATCTTCCATTGTGATCAATAATCCCCGGAAATATAAATACATCTGTTTTGTTAAGGTGTTGGACAATCTCATTTTGAGTTCGATTACCAAACATTTCAACATTTTTTTCAAGACCATGAGCGCTGATATAATCTCTGCAGGCCGCTTCTTCGGGGCCTTCTCCTACAATTGTGAGATGAACCATTGGGTTTGTACTAAGATATCGATGCACTATTTTGATGGCTTTCAGCGGTGCTTTTAATTCAATGAGCCGTCCGACAAACAAAAGTTCGAAGCGATCATTTTTAACGGGATTCGGACTAAATAATTCAGTATCCAGACTAGCAGGCAGTATCATTATGTTATCTTCAGGAAAACCGAGATTCACTACTTTTTTCTTCAAGAAATTGGTATTAACGGTATAGGTAATTTGGTCCAATTTTCTCAGTTGCTCATAATAATCCGTCGAGAAGTTATGGGCATCATAGCCATGAAAAGTGACCACAATCTTTTTTGAATATCGCTTGAGATTGGGCAATAATGAAACCGCATAATCGGCGAAATGAATATGAACAACATCATAGTTCTTCCAACCCATCCAATTGTTGAAATAGACCTGATATAATTGGTTGAAATTCAAAGCAGTTCGTTTATATTTGAGGGGATTTAAACTGCTAATAAAATCGATAAAATTTCTTTTCCAGATGCTGCTGATCAAAATTGAAAAACCCTTCAAAATTCGTTGAAATAAATTTGTTGGCATCATCGACTGCCATTTTAATTCGTAGGCATTATCCATCAATTTGTATTCATTGATCAATACATTCGACCTGTCCTCTTTATTGAGTTCGCCTAAGCACAGAATATCGATAGCGTGTCGTTGTTGTTTCAGAAAGACCATTTGATTTACGATAAAGGTTTCGGAAACCGATGGAAATTTACCTAAGACGATGGCTATCTTTAAAGAGGTCATATTTAACTGCTTATTCCTTTTTTAAGAATACGTTTTAAATTACGTAAAAATGCTAAAAGAGATCCCTGAATAAAAAACAATTCCAAATTTTTCCAAAATGCTTTTAATAATTTCTTCTCCTGGATCATGGCATTGATGAAATTCTGGAAGGACAACAAATATTTTTTCTTAAGAAAAACATTATTCTTATTGTCCAGATAAATCTCTTTATGGCAGTTATAACCACGAACATATCCTTGATAAGCAGTGACTGACGAATGAAAGCCATCCTCATGTACACGATAGATCGCCCCGATGAAATTCAGGCACACACCATTTCCGTGTTTAAGCAAATGTGCAACGATATGTATATCTCTAAAATATTTGAATTTATTTAAGGCTTCAAGATCAAAATATTTGCTTCGGAAAACCATAGTTTGTGTACCGATGTGCCACCCTCTAAGAGAACGTTCAAAATCAAAATCAATGGCATATTCATCATTTGGAAAATACTTCTGATTGAAATCGAGGGTCAATGATCCTGTATTCTGATCCAGTGTTTGAAATCGGGTCCAGCTGTAGGAATAAGATGGATTGGCTTCGAGATGATCAATTTGTTTTTGCAGTTTTTGAGAGTCAGTCCAATAATCATCACCTTCAATGAGTGCAATATAAGGCGCTGAAGAATCCAGGCAGGCTTTATATACATTGCAGGCATTTGCTCGTCCACCAATATTAATTTCATTCAATAGAAGAGTAATCTGATCAGGATATTTTTCTTTTAACCGCTCACAGATCACTCTGGTATTGTCGGTCGAACAATCTTCGCCAATGAAGAGCATAAAATCAAAATCTGTTTCCTGCTTCATCACAGATTCTATAGCTTGCTCTATAAAATTCTCATGATTATAGGTTACCATCCATACTGCAACCAGAATCTCATTCATTTATCTTGAAAATACAATATTATACAAATTGGGCTCATTCGGAACTTCATGTTCGCTCTCAAATTTCAATCCTTTTGATTCTAAATTACTTAAGATATTTTGATAGTTCTCATCGTTCTTGTTCAACTCAAAGATCAATTTTTTAACTTTTTCCAATGTTTTTGATGCCCCTTTTAAGAAGGGAATTTCAGAACCATCAATATCAACCTTAAGATAATCAGGGTTTTCCAGCTGGTTTTGCTCAATAAATGTATCCAAGCCTACGATCTGAATCTTTTGATTGGTCTTGAAGTCGAAATCCAAATCCGAACGATGTATAGTAGATTCCACAATTTTCTGATGGCCTCCTGGCCATGGCTGGCCAATATTCAAAATACCGTCCTCATTTTTCTCCCCCACGCCAACATTAAATGCAATCACCTGACCTACCAAATTGTTATTCGTTATGTTTGCCTTTAAAGTTTCAAAATTGTCCTTTTCGGGTTCAAAGGCATAGACTCTCTTACCTTTCAACCCGGCGTAAATAGCAAAGCGCCCTTCACAGGATCCCAGATCATAGAAAATCGCATTTTCGGGTAACCCATCAATGAAATCCAAATTTTCCTGTTCATAATTCATACGTGCACAGAGCTCAAGAGAACGGTTGAATGTAAGTAAATTCATTGTTAATCCGCGCACATCAATATCGGTAGTTTGCTTATCCATTAAAGTAGTTTTTTACACCATCTAAGGTATCAAATTCAGGGTGTATTAAAGTATCATCCGGTTTATAAATATAGGTATGCGGATATTTACGATCAATAAAGCTTTCTTCATCCAGGTCATTATATCTGAAATGACATGACCATCGGATGGAATCGGAAGAATTATTACCGGATCGATGTATTAAGAATTGAGAAAAAAGTACAATGTCCCCTTTTTTAACCTCCATTGGTACAAATAGATCATCTTTATTAAATTCGTTGGAAATGACTCCAAAGCTATCGACAGTTTCCTTTGTGATCAATCCTTCTAAATGCGATTTTGGAATGATCTCAACCGCACCCAGTTCAACATCGATATCAATGAGTGGAATCCAAATCACCACAGCATTAATAGAACCCTGGATACTTCTCCAGTCCTGATGCGGTGGTGTTTTCCAATACACTTCTTTTTTAGCCAGATACCGGCTGTTAAAAAATAAAACGGGACGTGTACTTATAACCGGTGATTTTATTCCGATATCATTTAGAAGTTGAACTATTTTGTGATCTAATGACAGTCTGTGTAAACTAATAAGATGTTGAATATGCTTTCCGCAATTTATAAATGCCTGAAGATCGGTCTCGAACATTTTGTAAAGAGCGTGTTCAAATTCAGTTTCATTAACCGACCCTGAAATCAAGCCAAGTCGAATCATTTGATTTATAAATACCTGTTTTGCCTCAGCTCTGATCTCATCGATTTCGGCACTATTTAAAAAATTAGGGAGGTGTAAATACCCCTCCTCAAAATATTTATTCTTCAAGTGTTGCATACCCTATTCCTGTTTTTCCAAATCCATTTCCATTATAAAACATATATTTTGTTCCCTGATGTTCGATCACATTGGGATAAGACATCATTTCGCTATCCCAACCCTCATCAGAGCAATCAATACCCGCTAATTCATCTTTTCTTATCCATTCGATGCCGTCCTTTGATTCGGCATAGCCAATTCTATAGGCCCTTTCCTTCAATTCTCGATACCCTTTTGCCTGCCTGTACCCATACCACATTTTGTACACATCCTTTTCTTTTAATACCGAAGCGCTTACAATACCGCCTTCATGGTTATCTTTAAAATCTATGGCCACTTTCGCCTGACGATCCCAATGTATCCCGTCATTGGATTCGGCATATTTAATATGATAATAGGGCTCTTGTCTTCCTTCGATCTCTTCCCATTTTGTACAAGACAAATACCATATTCGCCATAAACCGCTTTCAATCCTAACATAAGCCGTTCCTGTAAAATAAGGTTCAAGATGAGTAGCCCCTATTACCGGACCGTCGAAACATTTTGTAAATGTCTCTCCATCGTCTTCACTCACTGCTATTCCAATTGAATTGTGATATGGGACTGTTTTTTTTATGGTCCATCCAATAAAGTATAGGTATTTCTTATTATTCTGCGATACTATAGACGTTGGCATAACACCACTATCATCAAAACTGCCGGGCTTGCCCAGTTCAAAAAGATAATTGGAATTTCTATTGACAATTGATTCAGGTTGGCCTGCCTTGACATCAAAATAGCTTATTTGACTTTTACCCAAAATATTTCTGGAGGAATAAAAAATACGCCAGATCTTCTCATTGAGTTTATCGACAACAGGACATTGGGCATGTGATTTATTCCAGTCATATTGACCGTCAACATTAAAAATCAATCCTTTTTTTACCCAGTTCATATATCGATCTCCATGCTTGGTTTTGACAATTTCTTTTGTGGGTTGCCAACATAGGCACTCCATGGCTCGGTATCTTGCGTAATGGAGGCTGCCATGGCTATCAGGCTGCCTTCAGCAATGGTGAGTCCATCCCTAATTGTAGCATTAACACCGAAAAAGCAATTGGATTCTACAACACAATGACCCGAAAGAACAACGTGCGAAGTGAACATGACATGGTCCTTAATAACACAATGATGACCAATATGATTTCCGCTCCAAAGAACCACATTGTTGCCAATACTTGTAAAAGGCTGGATGGTATTATCTTCTAATATGAAGCAATTTTCACCAATCTGATTGTCAAACAGTGTTGCTTTAGAGCTGATGTAACTGATAAAATTATAACCCTTTTGTTTGGCAGCTTCATAAACTTTTTGTCGGAGGGAATTCATTTTTGATGGCGACATGGGCGCAAAAAAACTATAGTTGCTCGGACTATAAATGGAATCAACATTTTCAAAAGCGACTACCGGTAAGCCTTTGAATTCGGTATTTTCAGGAAGATATTGCTCATGAACACAAAAGGCTGTCACGCTATGGTCGGAATCATTCTCAAGATAATAGTGGGCCAATTCTGCAAAATCATTAATGCCAAATATGATAACGTCTTTCATACGTTTTATTTATATAAATATACGGTGTACTCCCATAGTCCGTAGTCGTTGCGCAAGATAAAATTTCTGCTTAAATTTTTTGTCATAAAATCAATGATCAAATCTGCCGAAAGATGAAAAAGATCCCATCGCTCACGATCAAGGGATTTAGACATCACATTAAATGCAATCCCCTTCTTTGCTTTACTAAAAATAATTGGAAGAATAACCTGGACGTAGTCCCACATCTCTTCAAAAGACAATTCTCTTTTCTCGGTAAAAACACCATTACAAATAATATAATCGAATTCAGGCAATTGATTATCCTCCTTCATAATATCAAAATCATAATAGGTGTTCTCAGGATATTTGGACCTGGACAATTCAACATAAGATTTGGAGATATCTAAACCGGAGTATTCAATTTTATCAAACTGATGCTCCTTGATATATTCATATAAATGTGAAGCCCCACAACCGAAATCCAATAAGGTTAGCTCGTCATTATCGTCGTTATGTCTTATGATATCTAACATTATTTTATATCGCGTTAAGGCATCCTCCAGATTTGGCCAATCGACACCCAAATGCGTATCACCATGCTCTTTTAAGCAATTTTCATAATGTTCTATTATTTTTTTATAGGATTCTTTCATAGGAGTTCATAATCATTGAGCATGACTGAAACTTCTTCTTTCGAGTTAAACATAAGCACGTCTATAATTGACAACCAATTTACGAAATCGTGATCAAATTGTTGGTATGTGATGGGATTGCTTTTGTGAAACTTCAAACTGATGCCATGTTCCTCAAAATCAGATTTCTTATAAAGTTCAACACCTCCTATTGGATTGATATATGTCGAAGCATTTTCCTTTTTACAGATCGCGATTAACCGATCGGTTTTGTTAAGATTTATGGACTCGGCATATTCAATTGAACTTTGTTTGAATTGGGTCAAAATGCCTAAGAAATTACTTATTAATTTAACTGACCCGATGGCAAATTCTGAAATGGTCGTCATCGATTGATCTAAAAAATAATCTTCCAAAATCGGATAAAAACTATCAAAATATGGAGCTCTCCTATAAGCCAGTTTAATGGTTTTTAACAATTTATGCCTTGCTTTTTCATCAAATGAAAGTTCGATCTCATCAATGCGTTTATTTTGACTGATCATTTTACAGGGAATCACAAATTGATTTTTTTCTTTATTGACAAGAATACTATTTCGGTTTATATAACCCTTTTTTATAAAGCTAACATCATCATAAAACACAAAGGTATCTACAGCATTCAACAATTGAAAATATCCAATATATGGAAACGAATACGGTTGCATTATAGCAATTTTCATAGCGATTCCTTTATGATGGAAATGATACGTTGCACATCACCTATATCTAAATTGTGATAAAGCGGAAGACATGTTACGCGCTCAGCAATAGATTCGGCTACAGGGCAAGATGAAGGCATAACATATGGCAGGGTGTTCAAACTCGGGTAAAAATAGCGTCTTGGGAAAATGTCGGCGACATTCAATGCAGATTGAACTTTAATTAATTGGGCTTCGGAATCAAAAATAACTGGAAAATAGGAATAATTCCATCGCGTACCTGCTCTTATTTTTTGGAATTTAAGATTTAAATCCCCTAAACCTTTTTGATAGGTCTCCACAATTTTTTTTCTGGCACTAATAATTTCATCCATATAAGGTAATACAGCAAGACCCATGGCCGCTTGTAATTCACTCATCTTTGCATTGATACCTAAATGCTTGATCTTTTCCGGTCCCTCATGTCCGAAATTATGATAAGAGAACAACAAATTATAAAGTTCTTCCGATTGGGTGAACAATGCTCCTCCTTCACCCGTATGAAATAATTTTGTCGCATGAAAGCTACAACTACTAAGATCACCATATTCAAACAGGCTTTTGCCTCCAAACTGAACCTCGAAACAATGGGCCGCATCATAAATGACTTTGAGTTCATGTTTTTGTGCAATTGTATGAATGGCCTCTACATGACATGGATTTCCATAGACGTGAGTCGCTAAAATCGCAGAAGTATCTGAAGTTATGGCCGCTTCAATTTTTGTTTCGTCAATGGTCAGATGTTCAGGGTCGATATCAACAAAAATCGGAGTACAATCTTCCCACACAATGCTCGATGACGTCGCCACATAACTAAAAGGAGTAGTAATGATCTCTCCGCTCAAATCTAGTGCTTTAATAGCAATTTGAATAGGTAGTGTGCCATTGGTCATGGCCAAAACATGAGATACTCCAAGCCTTAACTTTAAACGCTCTTCCAATTCCTTCACCAATTCACCTCTGTTGGTGATCCAACCGGAATTCCAGGCTCTTGTGAGAATGGAGCCGTATTCCGATTGAGGTGGTAAAAAAGTTTTGGTCACGTTTATCATTGATCTTTGGTTTTAAGATGATCCAGGATTTTAAACAATAGCTTTTCCTTCGATTGCACCTCTTTATACAATTCTTCAGTAAAATAATCATCTCTGGTTTTACCGGCTGGCGTCGATTTATTTATTGGTTGTCCGTCTAAAATAAATTTTATACGTCGTTCTTTATAACCTAGATCCTTTAAAAATTGAAACAGTTCATTATTTAGATTGGCCTGATCAATAAAACGGATATCAGCTAAATCTTTTTTAAAGTCTTCCGAAGCGATATAATGTTCGTCAATGCTGTTAAGTATTTTGAATGGCTCCCTAAAATAGAACAGAATAAATTGAGATGTTATTGGTCCAACTGGCAATTTTCGATTGACTTCAGGCAGCAATTCCATTGGATTGTTATTTAAAATTAGTGACATGAATTGCTCAAAACTCAAATCGGGATAGTTGCTGAATTTATTTTTTAAAACATCAATGTCCAGCCAGGGGTCACGTTTCCAATCTTCAAATTCATAAATGGAAATATAACGGTCATAGATATTTCTTTTGATACTTAATACAAGTTTTTTTCTGTGTTCATCAGGGATTTGAATAAAGATACCATGCTCATCCATAAAATTTCTCCGATGGGACATATCCCTGATATTCGGGACCTCAAAGATTTCGAAATATGGTCGCTTGACGATATTCAGTTTGAATAACAGTTTATCTAAATAGGAATAATTACTGCCATGATGAACAATTTGCAGCATTTTCCTTGCAAATGCACTACCCGTTTTCGGGAAATTGATCATTACGAATTTATCGGTAACTATCATTTCAATTTTTTTACTTCAATTTGGGGACTAATAAAGCCTTTAACATTGAGATAAAGTTCATCATCCGCCTTTCTTTTTACATGAAACAGAATAAGGTCATCAAGACGTAACTTAGGAGCACTGGCCATATCTTCAACCACTCTCAACATAATACTATAAACACCTTCATTTAGGTTAGGATTAAGTATTCGAATTGCAATTTTTTGAGGTTCACGTTTATTGCTGTCAACCGGTGAAATCTTCGAATAACCGGTGCCAATGTTTGTAATCAATTGATCGGATTCATTATAGATGGCGGTAGATATGTCAATTCTTCTATTCGTGTTCTGCAGTAAGGTGAAATCAATCTCAATCTCAAGATCATCTTCTGAATAAATATTGTCGCTGGCGGGATTGACGGCTATTGAATTAATTTGAGCATATTCATTGCCCTTATTCTCAAAGGCCAGATAGTTTGCTGTTTGCATTTTCCGGTTTGTAATGTAATGGCCAACGGCACCTTTAGCGGTACCTTCATAAGAAATCTTACCGTGCTCAAGAACAATTCCTCTGGTACATAAACTCTCAACTGAACTCATGTTATGACTAACAAAAAGAACAGTTCGTCCTTCACCCTGTGAAATATCCTGCATTTTTCCAATCGCTTTTTTCTGAAACTCAGCATCCCCAACAGCCAGGACCTCATCTACGATCAGAATATCAGGTTCGAGATGAGCAGCCACAGCAAATGCAAGCCGCACCCGCATCCCTGAAGAATAGCGTTTTACAGGTGTTTCTATATAGCGTTCACAGCCGGAAAAAGAAACGATCTCATCTATTTTTGATTTGATCTCTTTTTTAGTCATTCCTAGTATAGCCCCATTTAAAAAAATATTTTCCATCCCTGTGAGCTCAGGATGAAATCCGGTTCCTACTTCCAACAGTGAGGCTATTCGTCCATTGGTCTTTATTTCGCCAGTGGTTGGGGAGGTTACTCGTGATAAAATCTTTAATAGGGTAGATTTTCCGGCACCATTCTTTCCAATTATTCCCAGAACATCGCCTTCCTGAACATCGAAATTGATATCTCGCAAGGCCCAAATATAATCTGAATCACCTTTCACATGCCGTTCATTGATATCACCAATGGTTAAGAAAGGATCTTGTTTTCCTCGTATTTTGTACCACCACCGTTTGAGATCATCGCTTAATGTATCTGCACCAATGAGACCTAATCGGTATTGCTTGGAAATATTTTCAACCTTTAAAATTGTTCTGGCCATTGCTCAATTTATGAGATGATGTTTATTGTTTTACTTTCTTAATAAGCCCTAAAAGCTTCAAACGTTTTAAAATAATAAATATATAATATCTAAAGCTGAATTTTATTGTATCGTCAATTTCAAATCCTTTTAAATACGAAGAATTAAATGTCAGTTCATTTCCGAGGTCATTCGAAATATTGCGCTTATGAATGACTTGAAGCCAGTAATGGCCTTTATCAACATTGATAAAATGAGCATCGCCCAGCCAATTCGTGTGCTCTCTATCATAAACGGTCATCATCTCTTTTTCGTCTTTCAATTGTTCGATTAAAGATACGAATGGCCCGGATGTAATCCCATTTCTTAGCGATAATTTGTTGGTATGACCTATCTGAAGGGCCAGACCGTTTTTAAGATCAATAATTGCATGATCCACAGGTTCAAAATGCTCCTGAAGGACGCATACGGCATCTTTATGTAAAGCATCATCATTATCTAAACGTGTGGTCATAATATAATTAGTGTTGCCATCACTATGCTTTTTGATTTGAATTGGCAGTTCCTTTTCGAACTCCTTAAAACCAGGGACATAGACCGGAATAAAATTGTTCATTCTCATTCGGAATTCTTCATTCATTTCCTTGAATTTGAGTGGCGTATCATCATCAAAAAAAACCAGCCAGACAAAATTGGTACATTCTTGTGAAACCAGGGATGGGAAACAATATTTGCTGAACAATTGATATCTGCTTTCCAACCATTTTTCATCATTGACCTTGCTACCCAATTTATCTGTTAACCAAATATTTTGTTTCAGATTGAATCGTGTAACAATAAAGTGTTTGAATTGATGCGGCATTAGACGGTATCGATGAAACTTTTTTCTGTTTTATTAAAAATGATGAGACCGATTACAAATAATCCTAAACTCACACTTAGTGCATATATCAACTTTGGAATGGAATAATCACCCACGCCTAAGGTCATATGCCTGAATGCTTCAATAACAGTGGTCATCGGATTATATTCCACGATCCAGGCAATGCTTGGCAATTTTTCCTTAAAAAATGATACAGGATACATCACCGCCGAGGCATACATCAATAACTGAACACCAAATGTGACCAAAAATGTCAGGTCCCGATATTTGGTTGTCATGGAGGATATGATCATACCTAATCCTAGACCAAACAGTGCCATGATTAGTATTAAAACCGGGAACAAGAGCAAGGATCTTGTCGGCATAATTTCAGAATCTTTTACAAGGACATAAAAGAAATAAAAGCCAATAAATACAATTAATTGAATACCGAATTTGATAAGATTTGATATCACAACCGACATTGGCATGATCGCTCTTGGAAAATAAACCTTACCAAAGATCCCCTGGTTCCTGTTGAAGGTATTCGAAGTACCCATCAGGCACTGTTTAAAATAATTCCAACTCGTAATGCCGGCTAAATTGAAAAGGAATGCAGGCGCTACTCCTGTTGGAATTCCAGCCATATCGTTAAAAATAACGGTAAATATTATAGAGGTGAATAAAGGTTGGATCAAATACCAGAGCGGACCAAGGATAGTTTGCTTATAAACTGTAATGACATCTCGCTTAACAAACAATAAAAGGAGGTCACGATATCGCCAAAGTTCTTTGAAATTAAAGTCGATCAATTTGTGCTTTGAAGAAATCGTATAAAGCCATTGATCTTCACTTTCAGCTTTCAAAATAGGGTCTGTTTTTTGTTCATTGCTAATATAGCAAATGAAAGGTTAAATATGAATTCTGAATAGTGAAATTGACAAAAAGAATTTTAGAATCGGTCCCAGGTCATTTTTAGGCCTTCGGCCACCGAGTATTGAGGTTTGTAATCCATAAGATTAGCTGCTTTTGAAATATCGGCCAAGGAGTCCTTAACATCGCCCAGTCGTGGTGGGCCATGAATCGCATCAAGATCAGATTGAGCCGCATTTTTAAGACTATCCCATAATTGATTTACCGAAATACGTTCGCCACAGGCCACATTGAAGACTTCATTCTTCGCCGCTTCAGATGCAAAAAATCCTTTGATATTTGCCTGAACCGCATTATCAATAAATGTAAAATCCCGGGTTTGCTCACCGTCGCCATGAATTGTTGGTGACTCATTATCCTTTAAGGCCTGCATAAACAAGGGAATAACTGCTGCATAAGCTCCATTCGGACTTTGTTTCGGGCCAAATACATTGAAATATCTCAGTCCGATAACATCTGTATTATAAATCGTAGCAAAAACATCGGCATAAAGTTCATTCACATATTTTGTAACTGCGTAAGGCGACAATGGTTTTCCTATAATATCTTCTACTTTGGGTAAGTTTTTACTATCACCATAGGTCGAACTTGATGCCGCATAAATCATTCGCTTTACAGTTGAGTTTTCTTTTAATGCGATCATCATATTCAAAAAGCCGTTAATATTTACGGCATTTGTAGTCGCCGGATCCTCAATGGATCGTGGAACTGATCCCAATGCCGCCTGATGGCTCACAAAATCGATCCCGTCCAT
>JABDLA010000088.1 GCA_013001965.1 Flavobacteriaceae bacterium
CATTTACAGGAACATCACGGGTGTCAATAGCTATACCATGCATTGATTTTCGATCAATTGCTTTCTGAGTTAGGATGGTGAGTGGATTTGAAATGGCTTCATTTACGTTTTCTTTATCGGTAAAATAAACCCAGGCATCCTGCTGTGAAAAAGCTATGGTTTGAAATAAAACTAGGCTAAAAAGAAGTATTTTCTTTATCATAGTTTGGGATTCTATTACGCAAGTTAAGAAATTACTCCAGAACCTACTAATTCATCCTCGAGATACCATGCAGCGAATTGACCTTCTGTAATTGCCGATTGAAATGCCTCAAATTCAATATATAGGCCTCCATCTACTTTATGCAATCTTGCCTTCTGTAATGGCTGTCTGTATCGTATTCTGGCCATAACATCCATAGTTTCATCAATTTTCAAGGCAAGATCTTCTCTTACCCAATGCAGCTCATCATTGTGTATAAAAAGGGCTTTTTTCAATAAACCCGGATGCGATTTCCCCTGGCCTGTATAAATGATGTTATCTTCAACATCTGTATCGATAACGAACAAAGGTTCTTGAGTGCCACCAACAGCTAATCCCTTTCGCTGTCCTTTCGTAAAATAATGTGCTCCCTGATGTTTACCAACTATTTTACCATCATTTAATGAATACTCAATCTTTCGTGACAAATATTCTAATTTCTCCTTAATCGAATTAAATTTTGGCGCTTCAGAGTGATAAAACTCCTGTTCCTGAGGAATTTCAACAATTACACCATGTTTTGGCTTCAATTGCTGTTGTAAGAAATCGGGAAGTTTTACTTTGCCAATAAAACACAGGCCTTGCGAATCTCTTTTGTCGGCAGTTATCAGGCCCTGTTGTTTGGCAATGTCCCTTACTTCAGATTTATTCAATTCACCTATCGGAAATAAGGTCTTACTCAATTGTGATTGAGAAAGCTGACACAAAAAATAAGATTGGTCCTTATTCACGTCTTTTCCGGATAACAATCGGTAAACGGTTTCACCGTCTTGGTCGAAGCTTGATTTACGACAATAGTGCCCGGTAGCAACAAAATCAGCTCCAAGTTTCAATGCGATGTTGAGAAAGACATCGAATTTTATTTCACGATTGCAAAGTACATCAGGATTTGGCGTTCGGCCTCTTTCATATTCCTTGAACATATAATCAACAATCCGTTCTTTATACTCAGCACTCAGATCGACAGTTTGAAATGGAATGCCTAACTTTTCAGCTACGATCATAGCATCATTGCTATCCTCCAGCCATGGGCATTCATTCGAAATTGTCACAGTATCATCATGCCAATTTTTCATAAATAGCCCGATCACATCGTAGCCCTGCTCTTTTAATAAATATGCAGCTACGCTGGAATCAACTCCTCCTGAAAGTCCGACTATTACGCGTTTCATCCGGCAAATTTACAAATAAAAAAAGGTAACATAAAGATGTTACCCGCTTATATAATGTATGTATCTCTGCTAATTTTTATTTTTATTTTTAAACTTGGCAACGTAGGTAAAATCTTTTTCTTCCTGTAGCTCACCGTTTTTATAATAGCTCCAGATCCCGGTTTTTTTGCCACGCTTATAAGGTCCTTCAACTGTGATGACACCATTGCCGTCAAAGTGCTTCGACATGCCATGTAACTCATCGTTTTCATATATGTATGACTTTATCAATACGCCATCCTGAGAATAATATCTGGAATCGCCATGTAACTTTCCATTTTCATAATTGGCTACTTCTGCCTTTTGCCCGTTATCATAATAAACCGTTCTCAAACCATGTAATTCTCCCTTAGAATTAAAATGCTCCTCAGTCATGATTTGATCAGAATTTTTATGATAATACACCCATTTGCCAATATAGGTTTTCCCCATCATTCGTCCTTCACTGATCACATTGCCCTTCAATGACAGAAACTTCACATAAGCGCTTCCATCCTTCTCATTAAACTCCTTGGTTGCAGCAAGTTTGCTCACTTTTCCAACAAGCTGGTAGAATTTGAATACGCCAACTTCCTTTCCATGTTCAAACTGTCCTTCATATCTAATTTCCTTGGTACCTTCAAAATTCTTGGACCATTTACCATGTCGCTTTCCGTTTTCATCCATTTGATTTATGGCAGACTGAGACAAACCAAAAATTGGCAGAAACGTTAAAAATATTATAAAATATACGTTTTGTTTAATCATTTTAACAAAAAGTTAAACAATTTTAATATTGCTTGTTTTAGTTTTGAAAATGTAACATAAAAACTCATAAAAATGAAATTTATTTTAAGCATTCCAAAGATCATTCCAATTTTACTGTTAGCAACAGTAACTATGACATCATGTACTAGTGATGATAATGATACCGAACCACAAGAATTAAGTATTGTAGAAACTGCCCTGGCTACTCCTGAGTTAAGCTCACTGGTTGCGGCTTTACAAGCTGCAGACGGCGATCTGATCTCAGTAATAAATAACGGTACCTTTACTGTTTTGGCACCTACCAATACGGCTTTCAACACCTTTTTGGCCGCAAATGGATTTGCCAGTTTAGACGATGTTCCAACTGACATTCTAGCCACTATCCTATTAAACCACGTGATAACCGGAGAGGTCAGTTCCTCTGCGCTAATCAATGGTGGAGCAGGATACACTTCAACTAATGCCGCTAATGCCGATGGTGATAACTTAAGCCTCTATTTTAATACGAGTGCCGGAGTAACATTTAACGGTGTTTCCACGGTGAGTACAGCCGATGTGGAAGCATCAAATGGCATAGTACATATTGTAGATGCCGTAATCGGATTACCAACAATTGTAACATTTGCAACAGCCGATCCCAACTTTTCAACCCTGGTTGCTGCATTAACCAGAGACGATCTGACTTTCGATTATGTAACGACCTTATCTACACCTGAAGGAACTGCTCCAGCACCATTCACAGTTTTCGCACCAACTAATGAAGCCTTCGGAGATCTTTTAACCGAACTTGGGGCAAACAGTTTAGATGATATTGATGAGCCAACCTTAAAGGCAACTCTCGATCATCATGCCGTCGCAGCCGCAAATGTAAGAGCAGAAGATCTTGTACAAAATATGGTCATAGGTACATTAGGTGGAGATATCACAGCTTCACTCGATGCCGGACCACAACTTATTGACGCCAATGACAGAATCAGCAATATTATTGCTACGAATGTTCAGGCGTTCAACGGTGTCATTCACGCCATTGATAAAGTCATTTTACCTCCTTTGACTGAATAAGGAGAATTGGATTGGTTGTTGTAAAAAAGCCTTCTCTAACGAGAAGGCTTTTTTTTATTTTTTACGTCCTTGCATTTTCTTCTGCTGCTCGGCCTGTTCCATCATTTCTGCCATTTTTTTCTGGAAGCGATTTTGCTTTTTCGGTTTCTGTTTATTGACCTGGATCTGTGCATGAATTTTATCCTCGTCAAGAATATATCTCTTGATCACAATCATAATACCGATCGTTATCAGGTTGGAAATAAAATAATATAAACTTAAACCGCTTGCATAATTATTGAAGAATACCAACATTAATATTGGAGAGAAATAGATCATATATTTCATCATTTTCCCCATATCTGGCATACCTTCCTGAGTGGGTTGAGTAGCCATTTGCTGACCGGTTGTCATCTTCATATAAAAGAAAATTGCAATGGCCGCAAGAATAGGGAACAAACTCACATGGTCACCATAAAATGGGATTCTAAAAGGCAACTCGGCAATGGTATCGTAGGATGAAAGATCTTCTGCCCAAAGGAAGCTTTTCTGTCTTAAGTCGAATGCTGTAGGGAAAAACATGAACAACGCATAGAATACCGGAAGTTGAAGTAAGGCCGGTAAACAGCCACTCATTGGGCTCGCCCCGGCTTTACTATATAAGGCCATGGTCTCCTTTTGCTTCTTCATTGGATTGTCCTTATACTTTGCGGCGATCTCGGCGATCTCAGGTTTCAAGATTTTCATTTTGGCCTGAGACAGGTAGGACTTATACAGAACCGGTGAAAGCACAATTCGAACAACAATGGTCATGACAATTATCGCAATGCCATACGGGAATATTCCACTTAAAAACGCGAATAACGGAATAAATACCGATTTGTTAATCCATCCAAATATTCCCCAACCAAAGGGAATGCTTTCCTCAAGGTTCTTATCGTAGGTTTTTAGTGTACGGCTATCGGTTGGACCAAAATACAAACTCATATTATTGTCGATCTCTCCACCACTCAACTGTAAGGGAATTTTTGCCGAATAACTCTTTGTATATAAGGTGTCAATATCTTCATCCTGAACAAGATCCTGAGACGTTAAAGCTACTGTTTGAAACGGTCGATCGCTTACAAGTATTGAGCTGAAAAAATGCTGTCTGAAGGAAATCCAATCGACATTATTTTCGGTTTCCTCATCGTCTGACATCTGTCCCAATTTATCAACGCGGTCACCGTCATATTGATACGTTAATCGTGTATATCGATTTTCGTAGCTGATACTCTTGGCATGCCTGTATCCTTTTAATTTCCAATCGAGATTAACTTCCTGAGATCCATTTATCACATTATTTAACCCTTGAGATCGTACCGTGAACCCAAGCATATAATCATCGGGTTTAAGTTCATAACGGTACTCTAAAAATCGGGTTTCTGAAACTTTGAGTTTCATGGAAAGCACCTTATTATCGCCATTATTGGTAATGGTTGGATGAAAATTAAGATCCTTGGTGTTTAAAATTCTATTGTCGGTAGTACCGAAATTGATATTGAAAATGGTATTCCCATCCTTGATGATATAGATAGGTACAGAATCATGGTCAACGAATTGTTTCAGTTTTACTTCGGAAACAAATCCGCCTCTATTTTGAATCTTCAACCGAAGTACATCATTTTCAAATACAGTCTCCTTATCATCATCGGCAGTCAGAGCAGCAGAATAGGCAAAAGCGCCTAATTGATTTTTAATGGCCTCCAGCTGAGTGGAATCTGTAACTGTTGGGACCTTAAAATCCTCAGCAGTCGTTTCAAATTCATCTGGAGCCGGCTCTGCTTTTTCTTCGGCTTCAACCTGTTCTTGTTCGGCTTTTTCCTGAGCCTCTAATTCTTCAGGAGTTGGCTTATTTTGATATAGCATGTATACCAAAATGATAAATATGAGTACAAACCCTATGATTGAGTTTAAATCTAATTTCTTTTCTTCCATCTATTCAATTATCAATAAAAATGAAAACGGCTGTGCCTGATTTCAAGTATAAGATCATGATTAGCAAAAAGCTGTCCATGATCACATTTATGCCATACTGACACTATTTTTAAGTTTAGAGTATTCAAAAGCCGCACGAACAAAGTCCACAAATAAAGGATGCGGACTGGAAACGGTACTTTTATATTCTGGATGGTATTGCACCCCAACAAACCAAGGATGGTCTTCTATTTCAATGATCTCAACAAGTCCGGTCTCCGGATTAAGCCCTGTGGCAATCATACCGGCAGCTTCTATTTGATCCTTGAAAGCATTATTATATTCATAACGATGTCGGTGACGTTCGGTAATTTTAGTCTTCCCATAGACCTTTTCAGCAATACTTCCTTCTTTCAAGGTACAGGACCAGGAACCCAATCTCATGGTACCGCCTTTATGGGTTACTGATTTTTGCTGTTCCATCAGATCGATTTCGGGATAGGGCACATTGGACTCCATTTCGGTTGAATTGGCACCTTTAAGCCTCAAAATATTCCTTGCAAACTCAATGACAGCCATTTGCATGCCAAGACAAATTCCTAAGAAAGGTATTTTTTGTTCTCTTACGTACTTCACTGCTTCGATCTTTCCTTCTGTTCCGCGTTCACCAAATCCCGGCGCTACCAGAACACCATCGAGATGCGATAATTTCAGCTTAATGTTTTCTTTGTTCAGGTATTCGGAATGGATCGCTTCAACATTTACCTTAACTTCATTGGCCGCACCAGCATGAATAAAGGATTCTAAAATCGACTTATATGAATCTTGTAGTTCGACGTATTTTCCAATCAAACCAATGGTTATCTCATTTTTTGGATTTTTGAGTCGCGAAATAAATTCGTTCCAACTTTCAAGATCAGGTGTACGGCTTGTCAATCCTAGTTTCCCTAAAACAACACTATCCAATCCTTCCTCAAGCATTAAGATAGGTACATCATAAATTGTACTGGCATCAATAGATTGAATAACAGCCTCCTTTTGAACATTACAAAAACGAGCTAATTTCACCTTTATCTTGTCGCTTAATTCGTGCTCAGTCCTGCATACTAAAACATCCGCCTGCACACCGCTTTCCATGAGTGTTTTTACGCTATGCTGTGTTGGCTTGGTCTTCAATTCTCCAGCTGCCGACAAATAAGGAATGAGGGTAAGATGTACTACAATTGCATTCTGTTCTCCAAACTCCCATTTTAATTGACGTACTGCCTCAATATAGGGTAAGGATTCAATATCACCCACTGTTCCACCAATTTCGGTGATTACAATATCATAGTCGCCCGAATTGCCTAAAATTTGAATTCGGTTTTTAATCTCATCGGTAATATGAGGTATGACCTGAACGGTCTTTCCCAAGAACTCTCCACGCCTTTCTTTTTCGATCACACTTTGGTAAATACGGCCGGTTGTGACGTTATTAGCCTGAGATGTAGGCACATTCAAAAAGCGTTCATAGTGGCCAAGATCCAAATCGGTCTCAGCGCCATCATCGGTGACATAGCATTCTCCATGCTCATATGGATTAAGTGTTCCCGGATCAACATTGATGTATGGATCTAACTTTTGAATGGTGGTTTTATAGCCTTGAGCCTGAAGTAATTTGGCCAAAGAGGCAGCGATGATGCCTTTACCTAATGATGAGGTAACTCCTCCGGTAACAAAAACATATTTAGTATTGTCTGACATCTTGCGCTTTTAACGCGGACAAATTTACAAATTTGAATTGATAATAACTTAATATTATTACAGAAGTTTCAAGCAATCATCTGTATGCAGCAGGAATTTAAGGCAGGTTCTTTATTGCGCGTAGGCCTTCATTTTGTCCAATTCTTTAGATATATAGCTTTGCCATTCCATTTGTTTCTCTGGATCCCTTGAATGCTGCGTTTCCAAGTCATAGGCTTGCTGCATTTTTCGCAGTTCTTCATTCATACTTACATTTATCACATCCATTTCGGCATCTATATTTGAAGAGAACTTAGTGTCTCTGACCCGTTTCCTGAATTTTCTGGCATGCAGCTCGGTGATATCAAAATGAAGCCGTTCATGGTCTAAAGTGATATCGGTCACGCCATCTTTATCATACCAGGATTTTTCAGGGTAAAAGTGGGCCGTTACTTCAAATTTATAATCAATCCTTCCGGTGGAATATCGCGTTGTTGAATAGTGAAATGACAATCCCGAAGCTGTTACAGCCACGACATCATGATGCTCGATTGGAGTCGCTTTAAAATCACTCCATAACAATGCTTTATTCGGGTGCCATGCGATTGTAGGCTCCTCCTGAACACAAAAAAAAGATATTAGGGAAAACAAAAAGATCTTAATCATCAGTTCCAGTTAAAGGTCACCACTTTCTCGATTTCTGAATGCAAACTGTATATGACCGGGCAGGTTCTTGCCGAATGCTCTAAAATTTTTCGCGTTTTTTCATCGGCTTCGAAGGGCATGTTAATTTGAACTTCAATTTTTGAAATCCGACGCGGATCCGATGCCATTATTTTTGTGACTTCAGCTGTCGATCCTGTCATATCAACCTCCATTTTCTGAGCCTTAATACCCATTACAGTCAGCATACAATTTGCTAATCCGGTAGCAACTGTATCTGTAGGTGAAAACGCTTCTCCTTTTCCATTATTGTCCAAAGGTGCATCGGTATGATATACATTTCCCGATCGAATATGTTGATTTTCGGTGCGAAGTTCGCCTAAATAGGTCACTTTTGAAGTCATTGCTTTACCTCTACAATTTTTAGGTCATCAAATTTTATGATATAGGCACTTTCGTTATAGTAGCCTCCAAATAATTTCTTAGAATATCGGAATTTGTTTTCAATATACTCCGTTTCAATATCGTTATTGGACGCCTTATACAGGTCTTCTTCCGAAGCAAGGCGTAATAAGATGTCCATGGTCAGGTCAAATCCCCTGACGGCATATTTATTAGGTGCCGAATTATAAATACGTTCATAATTTTCCACAAAACTATTGTTACTATCGAGATAAGCACGATTAACCGATGGGTAGTGAAACTTCAAACTGGATAAATCATAGTTCGAAACATTGGTGTTTTCGAAGGCTTTATTTTTGTTCGTGGTCATTAAAATGATCTCACGCCTTTTATTGGTTTCGGTATCCAGGCCATTGAGTGCGCTCAACATGCTCGTTACATTAGAAACAAATCCCTCGTTTGATGTTTCAAGGAAAACGACATTAACACCTTCATTGATTTCAGTTTCGATGTCGGATATCAAAATATAATTGGCTTCGACGCCTTTTTTATTCTTTCGTGAAAATATTTGTTTGGCCGAAGGAAACTCCCGTTTCAATTCATCACTTACAGCCTTATGTCCAGAATCGGCTATGATGATCATCTTCCGGGCACTTGAATCCCTTTTCACATAATTGATCATAATCCGGCGTAAATATTCATCGGAAGGAATAGTTTGATACACATTGGAATATAATTTCTTCGGCATGGTGACCGCTGCAATAACCGGAACATTATCGCCTTTCAGAACTTCGGCCGTCCGATCAAAATTATCGGAGGTGAATGGGCCGATAACCGCGTCATAATCTGAAAAATTATTTGAAGACAGAATTTTCGAAACTTCGCTTATTCTTGCTCGCGTATCGAAAACATCAAGCTGGGTTGAAATTCCGAGTTGTTTTGCTGAATCCAGGGCCATCAATACACCGGAATGAAAGTCCAGAGAAACACTCATATAACTGTCTTTCTGTAAAATATCTTTGGCCTCTCGAATTGAATCAAGATCAACGCGATGCAAGCGGAAGGGTAACATGACCGCCAGTTTCTTCTTTCTGAAATTGCTTAAATTGTTTCTTAGTGATGTTTGCTCAACGCTTTCCAACATCAGGTCATTACCGGCATCTTTAGGAACTTTCAATACCATTCCGGCTAATAAGCCTTTCTCCTTTAGCTGTGGATTTAACTTTTCCAAGGCTTCCTGAGACAGGCCCAATTTGAGCTGTAATCGATAAAATCCTTCTTTCGGTAATACGGTATAATACCCATAATCTTCATCAAAAGAATTGATTTCATTATCGGCAATATTGGGGACATTGATCTCCTCTCCAACTTGTAAGGTCTCCCCCATTCCTGGATTCAAATCCTGTAATTCGTCTATAGTGATCCCAAATTTATAAGCGATTCTCCATTTCCCTTCTTTGGGTTGAACCAAATATTTTTTTATGGTATTCTCAAGGTTATTCTTAACGACTACGGTTTTGAATTGCGGAATTTGAATACGGTCACCTTTTCTTAAATTCTCAGAGTACAATCGCTTATTATGCCTTTTTATATCCTCGACCGTAACATTATATTTTTTGGCTATGCTGTACAGGGTTTCCTTTCGTTTCACTTTATGTTTCCTGAAGCCTGAAACCAACTGTTCCTCTACTTCAGTTGGGTTTTGAGCTACCCTTGATTTTGGAATAATAATTACGGTATTGGGTTGAAGATCGACTTTAGCATCGGGATTTAAAGCATAAATATCGAAAGGTGTTACCATATAGTTCTTAGCAATACTTTCAATGGTTTCCCCAACCTGAACCTTATGGGTTCTGTAATTTTGAGCCAGGCCGCTTGTGAAACAAAAAACGACCAACACGAGGCCTATAACTAATTTCTTCATATGTATATCTATTCCCATTCTATTGTAGCTGGCGGTTTCGAACTGATGTCATAAACTACTCTATTAACGCCTTTTACCTTATTTATTATATCATTTGAGACTTTTTGCAGAAACTCATATGGCAAATTGACCCAATCGGCTGTCATCCCATCGGTACTTTCAACTGCCCTCAATGCAACACACTTCTCATAGGTTCTTTCATCTCCCATGACCCCTACACTATTTACCGGTAACAACATGGCCCCTGCCTGCCAAACATCATCATACAAGTTCCACTCCTTCAGTCCGTTGATAAAAATAGCATCCACCTCTTGTAATATACGAACTTTTTCCACAGTCAGATCTCCTAAAATACGTATGGCCAAACCAGGTCCCGGGAAGGGGTGTCGTCCTAATAATTCAGGATCAATTCCCAAAGTTGCCCCTACGCGTCTTACCTCATCTTTAAATAAAGAGTTTAATGGTTCCACAACTTTCAATTTCATGAAATCTGGCAATCCGCCCACATTATGATGACTTTTGATCGTTGCCGAAGGTCCGCCTGTTGCCGAAACGCTTTCGATGACATCGGGATAAATTGTTCCCTGAGCCAACCATTTTACATTTTCAATCAAATGCGCTTCATCATCAAAAACTTCTATGAATGTGCGACCGATGACTTTACGTTTTTCCTCCGGTTCACTTATTCCTTTAAGGGCATCCAAAAAGCGTGCCGAAGCATCCACTCCTTTTACATTTAAGCCCATGCCTTCATATTGTTGAAGTACGTTTTCAAATTCATTCTTACGCAAAAGTCCGTTATTTACAAAAATGCAATATAAATTCTCACCTATGGACTTGTTTAATAAAACGCCTGCAACGGTTGAATCCACGCCTCCCGATAAACCCAAAACAACTTTGTCATTGCCTAATTTTGCCTTAAGATCTTCAATGGTTTCATCAACAAAGGAATCTGGGGTCCAATCAGGGTTTAGGTTGGCTATCCCTATTAGAAAATTCTCTAATAATTGTTTTCCATCCTTAGAGTGATAGACCTCAGGATGGAATTGGATGGCAAAGGTCGATTCACCTTCAATTCTAAAAGCTGCATTTTTAACATCAGATGTACTTGCAAGCAAGGTACTATCAGTTGGCAATTCCTG
>JABDLA010000064.1 GCA_013001965.1 Flavobacteriaceae bacterium
GTGGCACTCAGCACAAACCCAATACAAAGTAAAATCAAATATGGCCATTTGCACCTATTCACCCGATCCTATTTGGTCTATGATACTTTTGGTATTGATATTTTCATTGTCTTCTTTCAGACTGTAAAATACAATGCCTTGATTCAGAAGCACGATATTATTTAAAAAAGCCCCCAATAAAAATCCTGCAACGAACATGGCTATCATAACAACCGACATCGTCCCTTGAAAATCCTGGGGATTGGTGGCAGTATTGTCAATACCCACAAAAAATTGAACCATTCCGAATACATAAGCGATAATGGTAATGATATTTTGAAGGAGATAACTCATTAAGAAAAACAGTCCAACACTTCCAACAGCCGCCCAAAATTTTGAAGACATCAGTTTCCAGGAATAACCATAGCAATCCCAAACGCCTCTTTCATCTTCCAGGTATTCCATAAAGGCCATGATGAAAAATAATGAGAAAGCTCCAATCACCAAAGGCAGTACCATAATTCCAATAATCGTTATGAATAACACAAATACCAAAAGTCCGAGAACGATCATTAATGGAATGCTAACGAGAATGCTGCTCAGTAAAAAAATGAACAATTTGCCAAGATTTTTTTTATAAGAATCTACAATGGCCTTTGTTCCAAAATCAGTCGTTTCATTGACATTATATAGCTTTAAATAGAGGGCGGGATAAGCATTCATCAGAACTGTAAAAATCAAAAATACGGTTAAGAATAAGATCATAAGAAGGATGAATAAACCGCCATTTTCATTCATATAGTTCTCTATGCTATTTGGGTCATTTTGAAACATGCCTCCAAATAAAACTTCCGTATATAACTGCATGAAGAAATAACCCAATACCATCAACACCAGGATCAATATGCCATTGACGATAAAGAAATGCTTAAAGAAATGCTTTCCATGCCGTTTGATGAATGCAAATGTATCCTGAAAAAAAGCGCTAAAATCTCGAGACCTATATAACTCCATGTTCCTTTTTTAGTTTTTTTGTCAATATATAGGGATAAATCAGATAGTAATATGAAATAATGCTTAATGTAACCAGGATGATCCCAACCGATAACCAATTCGGCATGCTGTCGCTATAACGTGTAACATAACCTTCAAGGAAACCTGCGGAAAAAGTAAATGGGAATGTACTTATTAAAATTTTGACCCCATCTTTGACTCCCATTTTAAATGAGGTCAACCTGGAATAGGTCCTGGGAAATAAAATACTCGCGCCTAACATTAATCCTGCAGCAGCTTCTATAACAATTGCAAATATTTCCATGGCACCATGGATCCAAATTCCACGTACACTTTCCCAGAAGACGCCTTGCTCGTAAAAGAAATATTGAAACGACCCCAGCATAACCCCATTTTGTAAAAGGACATAACCAGTGCCGAAACCACCAAAAACCCCATAAATAAATGATAATATACCAACATATAAATTGTTTAGGGTTATAGCGATGAAGCCACCCCAATTACTACCGCTTTTATACACAGCAACAGGATCTCCGTTTTCAATATTTTCCAAGGTCATATTGACGTATTGATCACCCATGATCAGACGTACGAAGGCGTCGTCATTTGCAGCCGATAAGGCGCCAATGGCAACGAATGTAGCAAACAACAAAAACGCATAAAGGACGTATCGTCTGTATTGATAAACGATCAATGGAACTTCAATTTTCCAGAAGTGGACAAATCGATTGGTATCCTCACGTTTGGTTTTATAAATTTTTTGAAATGCTTTGGCGGCGAGGTTGTTTAAGTAAAGAATTGTTTTACTTTTGGGATAGTATGTTTGAGCGTATGAGAGATCATTGATGAGATGGACATACAAGGAAGCTAGATCGTCGGGTTTTTTTAAGGTTTTTCCAAAAATGGCCTTTTCAAAATTTAACCATTTTTCCTTGTTTTGTTTAATAAAAGCGACTTCTCTCATAGGCAATCAAAACTACATAATTTTTTTATTCTGATTTTCATTTAATAGGATAAAAAAATTATAAAGTAGTTTCCCTCTGACAGCTAAAAATAATAATTTTAAATAGAGGAAATTAACGTATGTAATGGTAGAGTTACAAATAAACACAACCCAAAATGTGAACATCAATTTCATTGCTGCAAGCGTAGGTGAACGCATCCTCGCATACGGCATTGACTGGATCATTAAAATAGCTTATATCATTGTGACCTATCAGATCATGTTCAACCTCATTGGTATGGATGAGGTATTCCGCGATCTCGATGATTGGAGTATCATTGCCGTACTTTTGCTCTTCTATACGCCTGTAATTTTTTATACGCTCATTTTTGAAACGCTTTTGGACGGACAAACCATTGGGAAGCGCATCATGAAGATCAAAGTGGTTAAAATTGATGGCTATCAGGCCTCATTAGCCGATTTTGTGGTTCGCTGGTTTTTCAGGATCGTCGATCTTAATATCATGAGCGGTGTCATTGCCATGATCGCAATAGTTACGAGTCCGAGAAATCAGCGCTTGGGAGATATGACAGCCGGAACCTCGGTGATCACCTTAAAGAATAATGTTAATATCAACCATACTATTTTGGAGGAGATCAAGGAAGGCTATCAGCCAACCTATCCGAACGTTATTCGCTTAAGCGACAATGACGCCCGTATCATAAAGGATACCTTCAGAATTGCTCGAAAAACCAAAGATTATAAGACCCTGATCAAACTGCGAAACAAGATCAAGGAAGTGGTAGAGATCAAAGATGTGAAACAAAGCAATGATGTGGAGTTTATCAATACCATCTTAAAAGATTACAATTACTATACACAGAATATGTAATAAAAAAAGCCACGTAAATGACGTGGCTTTTTTAGTTCTAAATCTTTCTATTTACTGTGTTACAGGAAATCCACGATCGCGCATTAAAGCTTCGATCTTGGCATCACGCCCTCTAAATAGTCTATAGGCTTCTGCCGGATCCATGGAGTTTCTCGGTGCAAATAAATACTTCACCAATTTACCAGCAACCTCTTCATCATAGAATCCGCCCGGAGCTTCCTTAAATGCTTCAGAGGCATCAGAGGTCAACACATCTGCCCACATATAGCCATAATAAGCTGTCGCATAGCCTTCACCTGAAAAGACGTGCCCGAAGTGTGGCGTTCTGTGACGCATTGGCAATTCTTTTGGCATCTTTAATTCTGCTAAAGTTTCGCGTTCGAATTTATCAACGTCGATGTTTTCAGGATCTGCCAAATGCAATTTCATATCGATTAAGGCCGAAGCTAAATATTCAGTAGTTCCGAAGCCTTGATTAAATGTAGCGGCTTTTTTGATCTTATCAACCAATGATGCGGGGATGGGTTCTCCGGTTTCATGATGTACAAGGAACTGATTGATCACTTCATCAGTTGATAACCAACGTTCTAATAATTGTGATTGGAATTCGGTATAATCTCTAACCCCGCCATTTAGGGTAGGGTAGCGAACTTCCGAAGAGAAGAAATGCAAGGCATGCCCAAATTCATGGAAAAAGGTAGTCGCATCATCCCAACTTACAAGAACGGCTTCACCGGGAGCCGGTTTAACGAAATTGGAATTGTTGGAGGCCAAAACAGTCTCTTTACCATCAAAAGTGGTATGACTTCTATAGGTTGTTGCCCATGCACCGGATCGTTTGCCCGGACGTGCATAAGGATCGAGATACCATAGCCCGATGTGATCACCCGAATCTTTATCGGTGACCTCCCATACATTCACGTCTTCATGAAAAACCGGAACACTGCCTTCAGGAACAGGCTCGAAATTATAATTAAATAATCGTCCTGCTACGTAAAACATAGCATCGGTTAATTTATCAAGCTGAAGATATTGTTTGACTTCATCGGAATCGAGATCATATTTTGCCTGTCGCACTTTTTCGGCATAATAGCGATAATCCCAAGGTTCAATCGTAATATTATCACCTGCTGCATCGGCAACTGCCTGCATGTCGGCAACTTCTTCAGCGACACGCGCTATGGCTGCAGGCCAAACGGCTTCCATCAATGCCATAGCATTTTCAGGATTTTTTGCCATACGGTCCTGAAGACGCCATTCGGCATAGTTCTTATGACCCAAAAGTTCAACGCGTTCACGTCGCAATTTTAAGATCTGTGCAATGATCTCATTGTTGTCATATTCATCACCATTATCACCTCTTGAATAGTAATTTGACCATACTTGTTTACGCAAATCACGCTCGGTTGAATAGGTCAGGAACGGATCCATGGAAGAGCGCGTATTGGTAACGGCATACTTTCCGGCCTGCCCATTATCTTCTGCGATCTTTGCCGCCGATTTTATATAGCCTTCAGAAAGTCCGCCCAATTGATCTTCAGTCAGGTAAGTAATATAGTTTTCCTCGTCATGAAGGACGTTGTTTGAGAAATTGGTATACAAGGAAGATAACTCTTTATTAATAGCGGCATAACGCTCTTTTTTCTCTGCTTCCAGTTCGGCTCCATTCATTGCGAATCCTTTGTAAGTCAAATCAAGGACGCGCATTTGATCGTCATCAAGCGGATTTTCCTGAGCATTATCGTATACGGTTTTAATGCGATTGAACAGCTTTTCGTTTTGACTGATTTTCGATTGAAATTCTGAAAATTTAGGAGCTAATTTACCTTGGATCTCTCTGAATTCAGGAGAAGACATATTGGCGCTTAAAATACCATAATAGCTAAAGAAATTACCTAACTCCTTACCGGCACGTTCCATTTCTTCAATGGTATTTGCGAAAGTTGGAGCTTCCGAATTATTGGCAATTGCATCGATTTCAGCCAAATTCATTTCCATACCTTTTTCGGCTGCTTCCATCACATCTTCAACTTTCATTTTATCAAAGGCGGGTACACCGCCATATGGACCGGTATAATCTTTTAATAACACGTTATCTATCATAGCAGTTGTGTCTGAATCTTTGGTCTCAGCATCTTTTTTGCAACTGTTAACAGTGACAAACAAAGACAAACTCAGAACCATTAAAATCTTAAAAAATGGTTTTGTAATCATTAGATCGGTTTTTGAATTTTATTTTAATATTTAATCGTGAAAATCTGAGGAACTGCAAGGTATTAAAAATAGCATTTTGAAACTGTTAAAAACCTCTTATTTTTATTTGATGATCTCCACCTTTTGAATATATATGTTTTTTAAGGGCCAGTCGGCATTATCGGTTTCAACGGCTGCAATTTTATCAACGACACTCATGCCTCTTATCACCTTACCGAAAATGGTATAATCGCCGTCAAGACGATATTCACCACGCGGGTTTTGAATAATAAAAAATTCGTAAGGTGAAGCTAATTTATGCGGGTTGTCAATGTCACTACTTGGCATTGAAATCGTTCCACGATGATGTCTGTATCCTCGTTTTGTATCCTTGGGTAGCAGGTATTTTCCAATTTTTCGACGTTTGCGTTTCACTTTTGGATCATCGGTATTTCCGGCCTGAATCATAAAATTATTGATCACCCTGTAAAATTGGGTGTTATCAAAATAGCCTTGTTTGGTTAAAAAAATAAAATTTGCGCGATGAAATTTGGTCTTTGGATAGAGCAATATATCAATCTCCCCGTAATCGGTGGTTAGCCGAACCTTGTTCTCAGGATTGACTTTTTCGTATTCTAAAAAGAAATCCATGGCATTTTTTTCGGTAAGCAGAGGGAATTCCCGTTCTTCCTTTTTTATGGTGTCCGTTTGTTGGATAGTCTCCTTTTCGGTGGAAGTTTCAACTGCTTTGGGCGTTGTTATTGTAGAAGATTTTTTATCTTCACAAGACATTAACAATAGGATCAAACTATAAAGCACATATCGCATAAATGGAATTTGGATATTTTTTAGATTCAATATCAAAAATAAAAAATATACCTCTACCAGCCGAAGCTTCACAATTTAAAATGTCACCGCCTTTCAGAACCGAACTCTTAGAGCGTTATAAGGATGAAATGACATTTGCCAAGCGGGCAGGAGTGTTGGCTTTGTTTTACCCTGATGTTAAGCAACGAACCCGAATTGTTCTCATTTTGCGGAAAACCTATAAAGGCGTTCATTCGGCGCAAATTGGATTTCCCGGTGGAAAAATTGAACCTGAGGACGATGATCTAAAAATGACAGCCATTCGCGAAACCTACGAAGAGGTTGGCGTTAATATGGAACATATTGAGGTCTTAAAGGAATTAACCGAAGTATATATACCACCGAGCAATTTTTATGTACAACCCTTTTTTGGTATCAGTAAAAAAACTCCGGTATTCAAAAAACAGGATGACGAGGTCGAAGACATCATTGAAGTATTATTAGACCATCTTCTTGATGAAGAGACGATTACAACACGACTGGTGCCTACAAACTACAACATCGAAGTTGAAGTACCGGCTTTTCAACTTAATGGTCATATCGTATGGGGTGCCACCGCAATGATGCTTAGCGAAATTAAAGACTTGTTAAAACTCACCATCTAATATTCTAGTTTTTTTACATTTGTCAGAACTAACTAACTATCTTCTAAATAAAAATTAATGGGTTTATTCAAAAAAAATCCCTTTGGGCACTATTTGTTTTTAAAAAAGTGGTTGATCAGAATACTCGGCCTGTTAACACATAGAAGATTCCGTGGTTTCAACGAATTGACGATTGAAGGCTCGGAGGTTATAAAAAATCTTCCGGATACTAATGTTTTATTTATTTCCAATCATCAAACCTATTTTGCGGATGTCGTCGCTATGTTTCATGTCTTTAACGCAAGTTTAAATGGTCGCGTTGATACAATCAAAAATGTTGGTTATTTATGGCAGCCAAAACTCAATATTTATTATGTGGCTGCTAAAGAAACCATGAAATCGGGTTGGTTGCCAAAAATCCTGGCCTATGTAGGATCTATAAGTATTGAGCGTACCTGGCGTTCGAAAGGGGAGAACGTAAATCGCCAGGTAAAAATGAGTGATATATCCAATATCAGAAAAGCCTTGGATGATGGTTGGGTGATCACTTTTCCGCAGGGGACAACCACGCCCTTTAAGCCAATCAGAAAGGGAACAGCTCATATCATCAAACATTATAAACCCATTGTGATACCAATAGTCATCGATGGTTTCAGACGCGCTTATGATAAAAAAGGGCTTCGGGTTAAAAAGAAAAATATATTGCAGTCTATTGAGATCAAACAGCCCTTGGAAATAGATTATGAAAACGAATCCATCGAAGAGATCGTTGAGAAAATTGAATATGCCATTGAACAGCACTCTTCATTTCTGAAGGTGATTCCACAGGAAGAATTGATGGCCCTTGAAGAGCTCAACAAGCAGCGTGAGTGGTAACTAAAAGGTTTTGTTATGATCGCCTTCACCGGCTCGTCTGCCATTTGCAAAAAGCGCATATAAAACTAAAACGATTCCCACCAGCCAAAAGAAATTATGCCAGTTGAATGCGCCGGCGACTAAAATAAGAATGATCCCGGCAATGAAATGTTCTTTGTGTACTATTTCCATTATGCTTCCAGTTTTTTGAGTTCTTTATAATTACGATTAAGTCGTTTCAATAAAATACCATAGATCAGGTAATAAAAGATAAGAATAAGCCCGATGGCAAGCCCCAATGCAATTAAAGTGGCTAAAATTGTCTTAGCATACAACAGGAATAACTCACCATTAGCTGAGGCTTCATCTATTATTGAGGCAAAATCATCATCTCTTTTAAACAGGATACCTAAAGCAACGAAAGTACTAATGAATAAATAGATCAAATTGAAGGCGACATATTGCTTTACGGTTCGCCTGGTCTTAAGAATTTTCTCCATTAGCTTTTTGGCGCTGTCTGTTGCAGATATCGATCTGTAATTCTTATAAAAAAGGTAAAAGAAATACGCTAAGATCACATAACCAATAATGCTTAAAGGGATAAGGATATTTTCGGCATTATATTCTTTAAACTTAAGAATTGATTCAGAATCCTTGAAAGCAAAGGAAATAAAGGTCCAGAAGGCAAACTCCAACAGACTTATAATAAATATCCACTTTACGATTGAAGATGATTTTTTTAAGATCATTTTATAGATCTCATTATAGGTCAACTTCGGATATCTATCATCCTGTTTTTGCCAATCTCTTTTTAATAATTCTAATTCATCCATCCTCCTACGGATTTAAAATGGTTCTTAATTTTGTTTTTACACGGTTCATTTTGACCCGCGCATTAACCTCACTAATCCCCATAGTTTCACTAATTTCTTTATAGTTCTTGTCTTCCAAATACAGAAATACAAGCGCTTTTTCAATATCATTCAGCTCCTGAACAGCACTATAAAGAAGCTTTAATTGTTGTTCTTCAGTATCGTCATAGGCCTCGGCTGAGATCTTAAATTGAACGTCCTCAAACTCTTGGGTGTTAACACGTCTTTTATTCTTTCTATACAGCGTTATAGCTGTATTCAGCCCAACACGATACATCCAGGTACTGAATTTAGCATCACCTCGAAACTTAGGATATGCCTTCCATAACTGGATGGTGATCTCCTGGAACAGATCGTTATGTGCATCTTGATTATTCGTATATAATCGACATACCTTATGAACGATGTTCTGGTGTTTTTCCAGCAACTCAACGAAACTATGTTCCAGTTCTTTATTCAATCTTATTGTTGGTTAGTTACTTTGTAGGTAGCCATATTGCCGAAAACGTTACAGCTAAATTTGAGATTTTATCAATTCCTGTAATTTAAAGCCGGTTCACGGTCTCCCAGTAATGGAATATATTTAAAATCATTGCCACGTCTTCTAAGAAATTCAACCTTGGCCTTAGCGATGATCTCAGGATCAGAAAATAAGTCAATTGCAGTTGCGGTAAGTGTTTTGGCTGCGATCATCATGCCTTTGATGCCAATGCCTGTTCCACCTGCAGAAACAGCCTGCCAGCTATGAGCCGGAGTTCCCGGCACCCAGGTCGCAGCCGCCATTCCAACCGTGGGGACAGCAAAACTCACATCGCCTACGTCCGTCGAACCATAGGCCTTTGAATTTTCAGTATAAGGAATAATTCCTTCTGTAAACCTTGTATCAAGGGTTTTTTGACCCAGGCTTTTAGATATTTTTTCAGCATAGGTGCGTTCTTCTTCATTATAGCTGAAACCACCTATAGCTGTTAAATTAGCATGCATTAGTTTTTGTAAGGTCATATTAGGCAGTAACTCATGTGTTCCACCAATCATTTCATATTCCATAGTAGTATCCGTACCTAAAGCAGCACCCTTGGCGGCATTGATCATACGATCAAAAATATCAATAACAACGTCCCGTTTACCATGTCTTGCGTAGTAATAGACTTCGGCATAATCCGGTACAACATTTGGAGCCTTTCCGCCATCGGTGATCACATAATGAATACGTGCATCCTGGGGGATATGCTCCCGCATCATATTTATCATATAGTTCATGGATTCTACAGCGTCCAGAGCCGAGCGTCCGCGTTCAGGGGCGCCGGCCGCATGAGCAGAGACTCCATAGAATCTGAATTTAGCCGATTTGTTGGCTAAAGCGGCACCCGGATTTGCCGCATTTACAGATGCAGGATGCCAATGAAGAACGGCGTCTACATCATCAAAAAGGCCGGCTCTTGTCATATATACTTTTCCTGAACCACCTTCCTCAGCAGGACAACCATAGTAGCGTATAGTTCCTTGTTTATTATTGGTTTGCAACCAGGTTTTTGCATTGATAGCCGCAGCCATTGAAGCTGTTCCGAACAAATGATGACCACAGGCATGGCCCGCTTCACCACCTGCTGATTTTTTTTCAGGAACTGCCTCTTGAGAAAGTCCGGGCAATGCATCATATTCACCTAAAATGGCAATAATGGGTGATCCACTTCCATATTCGGCGATAAATGCTGTAGGTATTCCGGCAACACCTTTCTTGATGCTAAAACCTTCATCTGCCAGGCCTTTTTGAAGTAAGGCCGTACTTTTTTCTTCCTGATATCCCATTTCAGCGAGGGACCAGATCGTTTGAGCGATCTCTCCGTAATATTGGGTTTTTGAATCCAGTCCGTTTAAAATTTGATCTCGGTTTTTTTGTGCATGACTATCAATTCCTAACAGCAGCAAAAGAATACTTAATGCAATAGCTTTCATTTCAATAAATAATATGGGTTTGAATTCAAATATAAGCGATAAACTGCTATTATAAATCTCAAGTAATGTTTAATTTTACAGGAGATATTTTTTCTATGAATATTCCTGATTCCGGATTAGCCAGAGTAGTGATTATAGGTGGTGGATTTGCCGGTGTAAATTTGGCAAAATCCCTGGCAAATAAGAAGGTTCAGGTTGTCTTACTTGATCAGCATAATTACCATACATTTCAGCCCTTGTTGTATCAAGTGTCATCGGCCGGTTTAGAACCGGACTCCATTGCTTATCCGCTACGGAAAATAATTAAGAATCATAAGAACTCATTTTTCCGAATGGCGAAAGTAAATTTGATTCATCCGGAATCAAACACGGTTTCAACAAACATAGGTGAGCTTTCCTATGATTATTTGGTCATTGCTACAGGAACCAAAACGAATTTCTTCGGAAATCAGTCGATAGAAGACTATAGCATGCCCATGAAAAAAATTCCGCAGGCATTGAATATCCGAAGTTTGATCCTTCAAAACCTGGAGAAAGCAACGATAGCGGAAACCATTGAGGAGCGACGTTCATATTTGAATTTCGTTATTGTAGGTGGAGGCCCAACAGGTGTAGAATTGGCCGGCGCTATCGCCGAACTCAAAAACCATATTGTTCCCAGGGATTATCCCGATTTGGATACCGGCGATATGTTTATTCATCTTCTTGAAGGGAATGATCGCCTATTATCGGCAATGAGTATTCAGGCGTCAAAAAAATCGGAGCAGTTTTTAAAGAAGCTCGGCGTGCATGTGCATTGCAATACCTATGTTAGTGGATATGATGGAAAAATTGTTCAAACCAATACTGATCTTAAATTACAGTCGGAAACCCTCATTTGGGCAGCGGGAATAACCGGCAACCCTGTTGAAGGTATTGCCACGGCTTCAATTGATACACGGCCAAATCGGTATAAGGTCAACCAGTTCAATCAAGTTGAAGGTTACGACAATATTTTTGCACTGGGCGATATTGCCTTAATGTCTACCGAAGATTATCCATTGGGCCATCCACAGGTGGCACAACCGGCCATTCAGCAAGGTAAATTATTAGGAAAGAATCTTTTAAAACTACTAAAAGGGGAGGCGATGAAGCCTTTCAAGTATAAAGATAAAGGCTCAATGGCAACCATTGGAAGAAACAAGGCTGTGGTTGATCTAAAACATTTTAATTTTGCCGGTTTTTTTGCCTGGTTTGTTTGGATGTTTATTCACTTAATGGCATTGGTAGGTTTTAGAAATCGGGTGATCGTTTTCTTTAATTGGACCTATAACTACATCAATTTCGATAAGGCCGCCCGATTGATCATAAGGCCTTTTAAAAAATAATTAAGGGGCTCACTTTTTCAATTCATCAACAATATTTTACAGTTCAGTCGGAATAAATTTTTTTTCATTCGACTTTCGCTCAATTTTGAACTATCAATAAAACGCGAACAGTTAATCAATCAATAAATGAAGATCTACTTATCAATTCTTTTCGGTGTCCTTTCAATGACCCTGGTGGCCCAATCAACCATCCAGGGCCATGTTACCGATCAGGCAGGTTTACCTATTATTGGAGCAAATGTTTATCTCAAAGGCACCTATGATGGCGGATCGACCAATGACACCGGTGAATTTTCATTTAAAACCGAAGCGCAAGGGATTCAAACATTGGTCATATCATATTTATCCTTTGAAACCTTCACCCTTGTTGATGAGGTCACAAAGATGAATAAACTGTTAATCAGTTTAAGGGATGAGGTCAATTCCCTGGACGCCGTGGTTCTTTCAGCCGGCTCATTTTCGGCTGGCGACAATAGTAAAATATCTGTTTTAAAGCCTCTGGACGTAGTTACGACAGCAAGCGCTTTGGGCGATTTTGTTGGAGCGCTGCAAACCTTACCCGGAACAACCACGGTAGCTGAAGATGGACGCCTTTTCGTACGAGGTGGAGATGCGGAGGAAACTCAAATATTTATCGATGGCCTTCGCGTTTTTACGCCTTATAGTCCAACCACCAACAATGTACCAACCCGTGGGCGTTATTCACCATTTCTATTTGATGGTATCACCTTTTCTACCGGTGGCTATTCAGCAGAATACGGACAGGCATTATCGAGTGTTTTACTTTTGAATACGATCAATGAGCCCGACCAGGATAAAACCGATATTGGAATGATGAGTGTTGGAGCCACATTAGGGAATACTCAAAAATGGGAGAGATCGTCATTAAGCGTCAATGCTTCCTATATCAATTTAGCACCTTATATCGCCTTGTTCCCAGACCGCAATGAGTGGGAGAAACCCTTTGAAGTTTTAGCCGGCGAGGCCGTATTCAGAAGAAAATTTGACAATGGCCTGCTTAAATTATATTCGGCATTTGATGCTTCAAATTTTGAACTCACCCAGGAAGACATCAATTCGGAAGACGGTGTACATTTTAAATTAAACAACAAAAATTTATACTTCAATGGCTCCTATTTAGGCATGCTCAATGACACCTGGACAATCTTCGGCGGACTCAGTTATACACACGGAAGAACCAAGGTCGGACTTTCAACCAATGCCATTGATGACACCGAAAACTCATTTCATGCAAAACTTAAATTAAAAAAACGCTTTAGCAGTCGCTTCAAACTGAATACAGGAATAGAATATTTCGCAACGGATTTTGAAGAAGATTTTTCCAACGAGTTTGTGAGTGCTGAGACCTATGCATTCGATAATAATATTTTGGGGAGTTTTGCCGAAGCCGATATTTTCTTTTCAAAAAATATGGCTCTAAAAGCCGGAATTCGTGCTGAATATTTACAGATTTTTGAAGACTTTGCCCTTTCACCCAGACTATCTTTTGCCTATAAAACGGGAAGCAACAGCCAATTCTCCTTGGCCTACGGTACCTTTAATCAAAATCCAACAAATGATATTTTGAAGTTTGAAGAAGATCTTGATAAACAACGAACTGCACATTACATTTTCAATTATCAATACAATAAGAACGGACAGATTTTCAGAGCCGAAACCTACTATAAAGATTACGATAACCTGATCACTTTCGATTCTGAATTCGCCGATTTCGATTCCGAATACTCCAACGAGGGTTATGGTTATGCGGCAGGTGTGGACTTTTTCTGGAGAGACAATCGAAGTATAAAGAATTTAGACTATTGGGTAAGTTATTCCTTTTTGGATACTCAGCGTAAATACAAAAATTATCCGAAGCAATCACAGCCCGATTTTATCAATAAACACAATATTTCAATCGTTGGAAAGTACTGGGTAGATGCATGGAAAAGTCAGATTGGTTTTAGCTATGGTTATGCTACTGGCCGAACCTATACGAACCCGAATACCGATGGTTTTCTGGATCAAAAAACAAAACCGTTTAACAGTTTGAGTTTAAACTGGGCCTATCTTATCAGTCCGCAGAAGATTTTATACTTTTCGGTCAATAATGCACTTAACTTCAAAAATATCAATGGCTATCAATATGCCGATAGTCCTGATTTGAATGGTCAGTTTCAGCGGCGTGCATTGCAGCCTGCGGCAGATCAGTTTTTCTTTGTTGGTTTTTTCTGGACGATTAGTGAAGATAAAAGCAGTAATCAACTCGATAATCTTTAGTAAAAGTCAATTTTCTTAACATGACAAAAGTCATTGTGATTCTTTTTTGAAGATCATAACTTCATGATATTAAAACTCTTATCATGGAAGCAAAGAAAAATCCGAAACTGGACATTAGCGCGAATAGCAGTTTATACTTTGCTATTGGGTTAAATATCATGCTGTTTTTTACTTACAGTGCATTAGAATATAAATCATACGATTCTGCCGGCATAACATTAGATATGTTGCAGGTTGAAGAAGTTATTGAAGAGGAAATTCCTATTACTGAACAAATTCAAACACCGCCACCACCACCACCTCAAGCGGCTCCTGAAGTGATAACAATTATTGAGGATATTCAGGAAATTGAAGAGACGGTTATCGAAAGCTCGGAGATCACACAGGAAGATGCCATTGAGGATGTTGTAGAAGTTGAAGAAGTAGAGGTCGAAGATCTTGATGAGGATGTTCCGGTACCATTTTCAGTTGTTGAAAAAGTGCCAATCTTTCCTGGTTGTACAGGCAGATCAAATGCCGAATTAAAAACCTGTTTTCAGAAAAAAATGCAGGAACATTTAATCAAGCATTTTAAATATCCGGAAGTGGCTATGGAGATGGAGATCACTGGAAAAGTATTTGTCATGTTCGAGATCAATAAAGATGGTGTTGTCTCGGGAATTAGATCGCGAGGGCCAGACAAACTTCTTGAAAAAGAAGCTGAGAGGATCATCAGTTTATTACCAAAGATGATTCCGGGAAAACAACGGGGAATGGCTGTACGAGTACCATACAGTATCCCGATAAATTTCCAAATATTAAATTAGATCATTACTGAAAAGTCTATGATATGAGTTTTAATATCTCCTGCTGCATTCATAATGTGGCAGGAGATTTTTTGTGGCATTTTTAAAGCCGTTTTAAGGTTTCTCCGGCGGTCACTTTAAACGGTAAATGATTCTGTTGAGGTGGATATAAACAGGTTGTAAACTGCGAAAATGAACAGGGTGGATTATATAATTTGTTAAAATCGATGGTGACCTTACCGTCCTGTTCGGGAAGATCAAGGTATACATAGCGCCCACCGCCATATGTATCATCACCTGAAGTTTCATCATTGACCATGGTAAATCCACTACTCCCAACATCCAGCTGATAGCTGTTGCCCTCATAGTCAAAGGTGACATAACCAATAAAATTTGTACTTGTTTTAACACCCAGTTGCGAATCTACCTTCTCTTCCTTTTCCTTGTCGTAATAGCTGAAGAATCCGTCAAAAATAAAATCTGAATTCAGTTCATAATGTTCATAACCCTTGAAGCGTTCTACCATAGGATTATTTTCATACCATACACGAAGATAAAGTGATCCGGCTCGCGTAATCACTTGCCAATTGATATCATTATGAAAGAGTTTTATGGAACTGCCATATTCATCGAGCGGTAAATGTAAGTCCGTAACCAATGAATCAGATGCTGTTTTGATCATAACATTTTCTGCAGCTTTAAAACTGACGGAATCTGATTTGACGGTTATCGTACCAACGGTTTCGGCTATACTTTCAATATTCATCACAAAATGGTTTAATGCTCCTTTTCCGAAGCTATTATCATTGTCCTTCAATTTATGAAGTCCGTTCAGCTGTAAATATTTTATACGGTTTTGTTGAAGTTTCTCAGTATAGGTTTCAAATTCCGATTTATAGTTGGCATCCAGTTTCGCACTTTTAGAATCGCTTTTGCAGGCAAAAAGTAGCATAAGAAGGCATAAAGCAATAATAGATCTCATAATTTGAAGGGTTTGATTATTGAAAAGACAAGTTAAGATTTTCTGACCTAATATCATATTTTACAAATCATCCTTAAAAAATAACAGTTCGGTACTTCATTTTTTAAAATATGATCCTGAGCTGTGATATTTGTACCATAATCAAAAAACAAACTATTATGCAAAAGATCGCAATTATTATCGCAATTTTCGTTTCCGGACTATTAAATGCTCAAGGCAATTATGAAAACGGAATGATGAAAGCATTCGAATTATGGCAAGCCAACAATATGTCTGAAGCCGGACATTTATTTGAGCGCATTGCCGAAGCCGAAGAAGGCAATTGGTTACCCAAATATTATGCAGCCCATGTTAGTATCTTGAGCAGTTTTGGTGAAACCGATGAAAGCAAACTATCAGCACGGCTTGAAAAAGCTCAAAACCTGCTCAATGATGCCATGACCTATTCGCCCGAAAATCCGGAGATCATGGTGCTACAAGCATTGCTGTACACGGCATGGATCTCTTATGATGGTGCGAAATACGGGATGACCTTATCCGGGAAAGTTTACGCCACTTATGCAAAGGCTCAAACAATGGCACCAACGAATCCAAGAGTAGTATTGGCGAAAGCCGAATGGGAAATGGGCAGTGCATCTTATTTTGGGCAGGATACAAAACCGTTTTGTAAGGATGTTGAAAGGTCTCTTGATCTTTTTGCTAACTTTAAACCGGAAAGCGAATTTCACCCGAAATGGGGCAAGGAGAGAGCTGAGCAAATTTTATCAAATTGTAACTAAAAGTAGTAATGAAGCATTTTATCAAAGTCATAGCCATTGGAGCCTTAATCGGATTCATTTTTCTGATCATCGATCAGGTCATTCGATTTTTGAACGGGGTTGATATAGCTTTTGACCAAACAATGCTTAAGCAATTTTATTACTATATGTTGTATTCAATCCCATTGTCTGTGGTCAATGCCTACTTTTTTGACTATGTTAATCATAAAGTCATTTGGGACCGCTATAAAAAATATCGAATTCTAATTGGTCTGCTCGGTTCTGTTTCGATAACACTGGTCACCTTATTTTTCCTTAGAGCATTTCAGCGGATGACCATTGAAGGGAAGAGTTACAACGAGTTTATTTCCGAAGAAAATGCCGGTTTTTATTTTGTAGCTCTGTTGATCACCCTGGTCATTTCACTATTTTTTCATGCGCTTTACTATTATCGTGAATTGCAAAAAAATAAAATAAAGGAACAAAAGGTGATCGCCGGAACTGCAAGCGCAAAATTCGATGCTTTAAAGAATCAATTAGATCCTCATTTTTTGTTCAATAGCCTTAATGTGCTTACCAGCCTAATTGATGAAAATACCGAAAGCGCACAGAAATTTACTACGGCCCTTTCAAAAGTTTATCGTTATGTCCTTGAACAGAAAAATAAAGACCTGGTCACCGTAGATGAAGAATTGCAATTTGCCAAAACCTATATGTCATTGCTTAAAATGCGGTTTGAAGACAGTATTATTTTTGATATTCCCGAAGCCGCTTCCAACCCTGACAGCAAGGTCGTGCCATTATCGCTTCAATTGTTGCTGGAAAATGCAGTGAAGCATAATATGGTGACAAGTTCAAAGCCCTTGCACATTAAAATTTATGAGGAAGGCGGCAACCTGGTCATCATGAATAATTTACAGCCCAAACAAATTGTAAAGAAGGGAAGTGGTGTGGGATTAAGTAATATAAAGCAACGCTATCAATTGCTCACCAATAGAAAAGTATACATCAATCAACAAGCAGATAGTTTTGCCGTGGCAATTCCAATGCTTACTAAACAAGTTAAAGTTATGAGAAATCAATCAAAATCTGAGTATGACGATCGCTATGTCAGAGCGCGAAAACATGTTGACGAACTTAAGGAATTTTATTATAGCCTGATCTCATACGTCCTCGTTATTCCGTTTTTAATTTTTATAAATTATCAAACCTCATGGCATTTTCAATGGTTTTGGTTCCCGCTTTTCGGATGGGGAATCGGACTCTGTTTTCATGCCTACAAGGTATTTGTAAATGATGGTGTCTTCGGAAGGAGCTGGGAAAGTAATAAGATCAAACAATTCATGCAAGAGGAAGAAGAGCGCGGAAAATGGAGCTAAACCCTATGATTATGAGAGCATTAAGAAACGATAGAAAATATCACAGAGCTAAAAGCAGGGTGGATCGCCTTCGCCGATTCTACACACATGCCCTTGTTTATGTGGTGGTAAACCTGATGATCTCAGGCCTTAAGATTGGACGAAACCTCCGTAATGGAGAAAGCTTTGAAGAAGCCTTTTTTGATATGAGCCATTATATCCTTTGGATATTCTGGGGTATTGCGTTGGCAATACATGCTTTTTCAGAATTTGGATTACCATTGCTACTAGGTAGTAACTGGGAAGAGGAAAAGATAGAAGAATATATGAAACACGACCAACAAGATCGTTGGCAATAAATTTAGAGTTATGAAAAAATATGAAATAGAACCGTATAAAGATCATACAGATCCCGACAGTTTTGCTAGGGAGGAAGCCTATCTCAGGGCAAAAAAGAAACTGGACAAACTGGTTGGATTTTACTGGCACCTGGCTGTTTATGTTATTATCAATATATTTCTAATAATCCTAATTGGAGTTAATTTAGACAGAGGTGACCAATTCTGGAGCTTCGGTACTTTCGCCACGGCTTTGTTCTGGGGAATCGGTTTAGCTTTCCACTTTTTAAGCGTTTTTGGCCCGGGATTTATTTTTGGAAAGAATTGGGAAGATCGCAAGATCAAGGAGTATATGGATAAAGACCGTACCGATATGCGTCGTTTTGAATAAATATTTAAGAATCATGGAAGAAAAATATACAAAGAAAAAAAAGTATGTGAGAGCGCATAAAAAGGTAAAAGCATTAAAGAACTTTTATATTCATCTGTGCATCTTTTTGATCGTAAATATCATCAATATATTGTTGGTTCTAATTATATTGAAGGACAGAAATGAAAATTTCTGGATATGGATGGCATCAACGGTTTTAGTGACCTGGAGTATTGTTTTGATCATAGAAGGCTGGAGTATTTTTGGAAGCCATTTGTTGTTCAAAAAAAGTTGGGAGGATCGGAAGATCGAAGAATTTATGAAAGAGGAAGAACAAATTTGGGAATAGACGAAAATGCTCGAGAACATCATTCATAGCAGTACGGGATGGTTCCATACCGTTAGCGCGGTACTTGCACTTATTTTTGGTACAACCGTTGTTCTGAAGACCAAGGGGACAACACTTCATAAACGTATAGGATATGCCTATGTAACTTGTATGATCTTGCTAAATGCAAGTTCATTTTTTCTTAATAATTTTGGTGGATTTAGTTTATTTCACTTCTTTGCCATTGTAAGTTTGTTAACTGTTCTGGCAGGGATTATCCCGGCAATATTAAGAGTAAAGAATTGGTTTCCCTTACATTATTATTTTATGAGTTGGTCGGTTGTTGGTCTTTATGCAGCATTATGGGCTGAAATAGGGACGCGATTTGTAAAAAGCGAAAATCAATTTTGGTGGGCAGTTGCACTTGCCACCTTTATTACCGTTGGTATTGGAAACACTATTATAAAAAGAAAAGCAAAACAATTAAAGCTGAAGTAATGCGGGTTATAATTATTGAAGACGAAAAACCATCGGCACGTCGACTGGAACGTATGCTGAGCCGACTTAATGTTAAGGCCGAAACCATGCTGCATTCGGTCGAGGAAGCGGTTGACTGGTTTCAGCAGAATGATCATCCTGATCTCATATTTTTGGATATTCAATTGAGTGACGGACTGTCCTTTGAAATATTCGAAATTGTTGAAATAAATTCGGCCATCATTTTTACGACGGCTTACGACGAGTATGCCCTTCAGGCATTTAAATTGAATAGTATTGATTATTTGTTGAAGCCCATCGATGAGGAAGACCTGGCTAAGGCCGTAGAAAAATATAAGGAGCGTACACCTCAGCAAAAGTCGGTAACCCTGGATTTCGAGGATATTAAAAAATTATTGGTCAACCCCATTGAACGAGACTACAAAAAGCGATTTTCTGTTAAAGTTGGCCAGCATTTAAAGCTTATAAATATTGAGGACATCGAATGTTTTTACAGTGAGAATAAAGGCACTTATTTATATACTACTGAAGGACGAAATTATTTGTTGGACCTTACCCTCGATCAACTTGAAAACGATTTGGAACCCCATACATTTTTTAGGATCAATCGAAAATTCTACGTTAATATTAACGCTATCAAGGATATGGTGTCTTACACAAATTCCCGATTGCAAATCAAATTAAAATCCTACAACGAACAGGACGTTATTGTTGCCCGGGAGCGTGTTAAGGCCTTCAAGAATTGGCTGGAATAATCAGGTCTTTTTTTCAGGCATAGGGCCTCGTAAATGGATGATCAGGCCATCCAGAAAATTACGTAAAAACTGGTCACCACATTCCATATACTTCGGGTGATTTTCATTTCTGAAGATGGCACCGAGTTCACTTTTTGACACTCTGAAATCCTTTAATGCGCAAATCTTTACAATGTCGTCATCACGTAATTGATGTGCTACGCGTAGTTTTTTGAAAATATCGTTGTTCGTTAATCCCATAAGTTAAAGATAGATGATTCTGATTAGTACCGGGCGGCTCGGATCAATATAATTGAAATAATTAAGCCAAGAAGAGCAAAGCCAATTATTTTTAATGGGCGTTTTATCAAGTTTTTATTCCTTACAATTGTCGCCTTAGATTGAGAAATTTCCAGTTTATATCCCAGTTTAGGTATGGTTACCAAATGAAATTCATTCATATGATTGGTCTGAAAAAATTTGCGTAAATCGGAAGCGGCTTTACTTACTGAATCCTCAGAAACGATGAGGTCCTTCCATACATGATTCATAATTTCCTCCCTGGTAACGACCTCATTTTTGTTCGAAATCAGGAGAGCCATTAAATCCTTCAGACGATTTTCTAAGAATATTTCATTACCCTTTTTTGATATCATACTTCCGTTCCTGACATTAAACTCGTAATTCGGACTAAGAGGAATAGTTTTTTGGGCTGTACTCATCAATTTCAATTAAGTTTCATTTTTCTTTCAGCTTATTTTCAGCTTCTTACAAATTACATTTATGAATTTTGCAGTACATCAAATTACGAATAATATGAAAAAGTATGAAATTGTTTTAAGTTGGATACTACGAATAATTATTGCTCTTGGCTTTTTATTGGCTAGTTCAGCTAAACTTCTTAGTGATCCGGGAGTGGTAGAACTATTTAAAAACTGGGGATTTCCAAATGGTTTTCATCTTTTAATTGGCGCCCTGGAGTTGATTTTGGCAGTCATGATATTAATTCCGAAGACATTGAAGGTCGCTATTTTTGGATTATTGATTATTATGGTTGGGGCTTTGATTACTCACCTCATCAATGACCCAATTTCAAATATTATTAGGCCACTTATTTTTATGATCTTCCTGGGATTGGTATTTTATTTCAATTTCAAGCAAGCTAGATCAATTCAAAAATAATTAGACTTTCGAAATTTTAAACCTCCTGGGATTCGGAAACTTATTTAGGTTCGATGATCAAAAAAACAGCAGTACTATCCCCAATATTCAGCGCCTGATGCCATTCAATGCCTTCATTGAAATAGCTATAGCCTGTAGGCACATCAACCTCTCTGATGCCTGAGGCATCCTCAATCTTCATTTTGCTTCCTGCAAGTGTATAGCCAAAATGAGGTTTATGGTAATGGCGTTCATGGCCAACCTTGGGAGGGAAGGTACATTTTAAAACTCGCATTTCATCATTGTCCTCCAGAACTTCACAAACAGCCTGTTTGTTCCAGCCGGCTTCTAATGGATCAGGCAATGGATTCGTTTTTTTGCAACCTAGCAGAAAGATAAAAATACCGACGACAGCAAGAATTTTAAAACGGTTCATCATTAATTGTTTTGCAGACGAATATACAAATTACACGATACTATTCCGGTTTTAAAAACTGTGGTGGTTTTCTATGTTTGGTACCCTGTTCATAGCCATAGGCGATCTCAATCAGTATGGGCTCGCTCCATGCTCTTCCGAAAAAAGAGATCCCAACAGGTAATTCATCGATAAACCCCATTGGAATAGTAATATTTGGATAACCGGCTCTTGCAGCGGGTGAGGAACTGCCCACATGAAAGCTGTCGCCATTGACGAGATCGGTTTTCCAGGCGGGGCCACCGGTTGGCGCCATTATAGCATCAAGATCATGCTCGTCCATGACACGGTCAATACCTTCTTCGCGACTGCGTTTCATCAATTTCGACAGTGCATCCAGATAGGCCTCCGAATTTAAGTCTTCCTTTTCCTGGGCCATTTCCAAATAGCGTTGATCGTAATGCAACAGTTCAATGGAGTCTTGTTTATTAAAGGCGATCAATTCTTCAAGATTTTTGATAGGAGCTTCTGGGCCAAGAGAAGCAAAATAGTTGTTCAGCCCGTCTTTATATTCATGAAGCATGACCTGAAAAGAGGGCCCACCCGTACTTTCTTTCGAGATGGCATCGATCTCTATGATTTCAACGCCCTGACTTTTTAAATAATCAACAGCCTCATAAACTAAAGTATCCACTTTGTAATGACGGCCAATAGGTCCGGTATATAAGCCAATGCGTTTGCCTTTCAAACCATCTGCTTTTAAAAACTGGGTATAATCTGATAGTGCCTTGCCCTGGCTTTCCAATGTTTTTACATCGCTCGAATCAGATCCTGTTAAAGCACCCAGACAAATAACCGCGTCGCTTAAAGTTCTGGCCATTGGTCCGGCTGTATCCTGGGTAAAGGATATAGGAATAATTCCTGAACGACTTACCAAGCCAACGGTTGGTTTGATACCTACGATGCCATTATTGTTTGACGGACAAACAATACTGCCGTTCGTTTCAGTGCCAATAGCGACCATACACAAGTTGGCCGATACCGCCACTCCCGAACCTGCACTTGAACCACAAGGATTCCGATCTAATATATATGGATTCTTTGTCTGTCCGAGAATCCCACTCCAACCACTGGAGGAGAGTTCTCCTCTAAAATTTGCCCATTCACTTAAATTGGTCTTGCCCAGGATAACTGCCCCGGCTTCCCGCAGCTTTTTTGCCACATGGCTGTCTTGTAGTGGGTGTGATTCCTTTAAGGCCCTTGAACCGGCAGTAGTATGCATTTCATCATGAGTATCAATATTGTCTTTTAGAAGAACCATTACGCCATGCATTGGGCCTCTGGATTTACCTTGTTTTAACTCTTCATCCAGTGCTTCAGCGATCTCCATTGCATCAATATTCAAATCGATTATGGAATTTAATTGAGGCCCATCCATATCGATGGCAACAATACGTTCCAGATAAGCTTCAGTCACCTGTGCAATAGTAAAGTCGCCATTTTTATAACCTTCCTGAAAATCGGTTATTTCCATTTCGAGGAATTGAAAATCATTGAGATCTTTGGTATTCGCCTCCTCTGTGCTGGTAGTTTGACAGCTTAAGAGTAGAATAGTAAGGCATGCAATAATGGATAGTTTTTTCATAGTATTAAAAATACAAAATTGTTTTATCCCATTTTAACCATGATCTCCTTAAGCAGCTTTGCTGCCAAATATGCGGTCATCTTATTGACATCACGGGTTGGATTATATTCGACGATATCGGCGCCAATAATTTCAGCCTTCAGGCTTAAGATCAGATCAATCACTTGCCGTGCCGAAAAGCCTCCGGGTTCATAGTGCGATACCCCGGGAGCGTAAGCCGGATCAAAGGCATCCATGTCTAATGAAATGTAAAGCGGATTTTCAAACTTTGGAATTTTACTGAGGGCATGATCCTTCATTTCAATGATTTCTACACCAAATTTTGCAGCTTGTTCCCGTTGGTGAGTACTCAAGGTACGAATACCAACCTGCACTAGTCGTGATGCCAGGCCCTTTTCCATTATGCGGGCGAATGGACAAGCATGGGAGTAGGGATCACCTTCAAAATGATCATAGAGGTCGCCATGGGCATCGATATGTAGAATATCGAGTTTTGGATAATGTTCATGATACGCTTTAATTATTGGAAATGTGATGGAGTGGTCTCCTCCAAGTGTAATGAGCTTAGAATCCTTTTTAAGATGATTGGCTGTAATGGTCTCAATTTCCAAATAGTCGGATATTGCGAAATCACCTTCATCGTTTAGGTTGATATGTTCTATACTATTTCCTTGTTCAGCAAAAAGATTAGATGAATCGCTATAAAGGGCCTCTCGAATTAAAGGAGGCGCTAATTTTGGTCCCTGTAAAAAGGAAGACTTGGCGTCGTAACAGATGCCTTGAAGAGATATGATCATGATAGGTAAAGTTAGCCAATATATTTGAGAATAAGGTAAATTGAACCAGATCTGCTCGACTCTAATTCTGACATAATCTTCAAGCCAAAGCTGACAAAAGTCATGGGATTTCCCTTTTGATTTTTAGACCTTAGTGAAAATGCTCAAAAACCTCAATTTTATGAAAAATACCGATAATATACATTTCATTGACAAGGTAGCCCTTGCACTCAGAAAAGCGGCTACAGAAATGGAGGAATTTCAAGTACAGGCTGCTCTTGGTAAGGCAGAAGCACAGGATGCTTTTGAAGATGCCAAGAAACGGTTTAGCAAATTTCTTCAAGACAGTAAATATAAGTTTCAAGAAGGCAAAGAACAATTCAAAGAAATTGATCCTAAATTGGACGAATTAAGGGTACAATTAGAATTAGGAAAGGCTGAAGCTTTAGATAAGTTTAGAGAACAAAAAAAGGAATTGCTGATGAAGCTTCATGAATTGGAATTTCAAATCAAGCAAAATCCTAGGTTTGATCGCATGAATGCTTTCATGCAGATCGAAATTGAGAAGTTCAAGGTAAAATTGGATCTTCTTGAAGAGCGGTTTGAAGAAAATAAGGAAGGGGCCAAATTGGCGTTCGAAAAGGGTAAGATGGAATTTAATGCATTTATCAACAAGTTTAAAGAACGTTATGCTAAGCAGGAGGAAACCAAATGGGAACATTTCCGATCAGAGGTTTCCGAAGCCTTTAAGCATTTAAAGGGTGCCCTTGAACCATTTGCTTAAGTTCTCTTAATTTAAAAAAGAAGAGCACAATGCTAATCATTGTGCTTTTTTTTGTGCCGTTTATTTCATTTAATTTGAATCATTCCAAACTTCCGAATCGTCGTGATCTCCTTTCCGCAGGTTTCTCAGCATACCAATCCCCAGAATAATAGCTATGATTAAGCAGAGGACGCCAAGCAATGAATAGGTACCCCAGAGCGGTTTTACTTCGAAAATTATTAGCAAAACACCGCTAACAATTAAAGCTGTCATGATAAATGCGGAAATGAGCTGTTTTGTGACACGCTGAATTGTATGCACCATAGGATCAATTCCTTTATGTGTAATATCCACTTTCACTTCACCACTATTTATTTTGCGAATAGCATTCTTAAGGTCGCGCGGAAACTCTTCCATATAATTTCCTAGTTCGTAAATAGAATTAATGGCTTTTTCACCCATTTTTATAGGGTTGAATTTCTTAGAAATTACTTTCAATAAATACGGCCTTACCATCGCAAATTGATCTAAATCCGGATCAAGCTTTTGAATAACACCTTCAATTGTGACCAGTGACCTCGCGAACAGGTAGAAATGTGTTGGCACCTTAAGCTCATGAGCGATGATAATATCTTTGAGTTCCAGCATGATGGTACTCATTTCGTTCTTATGTACCGAACGTACATAATGCTTCTCAACAAATTCGTTAATATCGAATTCAAGAGCCCGCATATCTCCTATAACCTGGTTGTTAGTTAAACGTTGCAAGGCTTTGATGATCTTGTTTACGTCCTTTCGTGTAATCGATAGGAAAAGCTGACCCAAAACCTGAATATCACGCGGTAGGATACTGCCCATCATACCGAAATCCAGATAACAAATGTGGCTATTTGGCATGACTAGCAGGTTGCCCGGGTGCGGATCGGCATGAAAAAAGCCATATTCGAAAATCTGTTTGAAATAGGTTTTTACTAATCTATGTGCAATGATCTTCGGATCTATCTCTTTTTCCTTCAATTCTTCCAACCGATCGATCTTGATCCCATTCATGAATTCCAATGCCAGGACTTTGTCGGTGGAATATTCTTGATATACCTTAGGGGCAAGGGCAAATTGGTCGATACTTTCATCTTGGATGATATTGTTATAAAAACGCTGCACATTGATTGACTCATGGATAAAATCGAGTTCCTTAATAATGGCTTCTTCAAAATTTCGAACGAGTCCAATCGGGTCAAAACTCTTCAAGGTAGGAATCCGTTTTTCAAAGATCTCGGCAATGGTATACATAAGTTTGATATCCTCAACAATCGTTTCTTTGATGCCAGGGCGTTGGATCTTCAGTGCTACACGTTTACCCGAATGAAGTGTCACAATATGAACCTGAGCCATTGAAGCCGATGCGAAAGGCTTGGGATCAAACCAGGCAAACAATGTATCTACGTCATCCTTAAGCTCAGTTTCAACGACCTCCCTGGCTTTTTTATCGGACATTGGCGGAACCTTATCCTGAAGTTTTTCCAATTCGGTGATCAGTTCGGTAGGGATGAGTTCTGAATAATTACTTATGATCTGTCCAAACTTCACGAAAGTGGGGCCTAGTTCTTCACAAACCAATCTCATTTTTTCCCATTTGGTAAATGACAAGGCATGTTTTCGAGATGCTCTCGGCACTAATTTTCGAACTAATCCATATTTCTTGTGCGTCTCTAAATAGTAGACTAAATCCTCGAAGCCATATTTGACCAAGACCCTAAGGATCTGATTATATCGAGCCGCAGAACGATATTTGCCTTTTAAATCCGGATAGATATTCATATATCAGTTCTTTTTTTCCAGATGATTTAATCGTGCCTCCAAGAGAGCAATAGTAGCATCTGAAGCTTGAAGCTTTTCATGTAACGCTTTAATTTCATCCCTATGTGCGATATTCACTTTCTTATAAAATGCAACAACTGATTCCTCAATTTTCTCTTCCAATTCTTTCTTAAGCTGATTAGCTTTTACGATGAGTTTATCGGTTAAATCCAGTTCCTTGCCGTCAGGATCCAAATCCGGCCCCGATTCGGAGCCATTGCTGGCTTCGACCTTGGTTTTCGAAAGTTCATTGATTCTATCTATCAAATTGGTATCCCTCGCCAGATAATAAAGGCTTGACGAAAGGGTTATCAGTTCTATGAGTGTTTTGGTTTTCATAATTCTTCATATTATGGACTATTATCAAATATATTGCTGATAACCGAAATTTAATATGACTTTGGTCATTTAACCATAATTGAAGACGAAAAACTCAACGTTTACGAATTTTATTGAGATTGGAATGATTGATTTGAAATTAAATTTTTCAGAACTCGCCCGATATCATAATTCCGTTTAACATCGGCAAAGTATCGGGCGCCTGGGCCATAAGCCAAAAGCGGAACAACAGCTGCAGTATGTCCTTTGGTTCCCCAGCTGATTTGCAAATTAGGGTAGTCATCTTCGGAAACAGCTGCAAGGCCGCCGGTCTCATGATCGGATGTGAACACCAGCAATGTTTCTCCATTGTTTTTTGAAAATTCCATGACGAGTTCAAGGGTTGTTTGAAGTGCTGCCAAGCCATCAATCAATCGGCCGGAAGCATTGCTATGCGAGGCGGAATCCATTTCCTCACATTCTACAAATAATATGAACGGACTTTCCTGATTACTTAAATAGTTCAATGCGGTCTCTGTCAATTGTGGCAGATTCGGCGTGGAGCTCAAATCCTGAATTTCATCTTCATCAAAAAGGACAGCCACAGGTTTCGAGGCATCATTTCCCTTTGGTAATTCCAGCGATCTGTCGAGAAGTTGAAATCGTTTACCTATGATCTCAAGTGATTCATCCTTTTCCGGTACATCATCTTCACCCAGATCCTCCAATTCGCCAAATATCAGATCCAGATCTGAAGCTGCGATTTGCTTAAGAATATCCCTGGCGTCATCTTCATTTCTGCTATGTGCCACAAAAGCTGCCGGAGAACCATCCCATATGTAGGAGTCGGTTACGATTCCAGTTGTATAGTTATTGGCAGAGGCTATTTCAAATATGTTTTCAAGGGTATTACCGTCCTTATCCATTCCTATATGACCAAAGTTGGTTGAATTACCGGTGGCCATGGCAGTTGCTGATGCTTCAGAATCGGTTAAGGGTCCATAAATTGAACGGGTATTATGCCAGCCCCTGACCTCAAATTCATCCCAAACTGAGCTTTTGCCTTCCAATTGTTGTGTCATCATGGCAAGGGACATATGACTGAATCCCATACCATCAGCAATGAATATGATAATATTCTTTGGCTTAATACTGTCGTATTCCTGTTCTGCCATTGCCTTCTGTTCCCCTGGAGAAAATTCGATATTTTTTAGTGGTGTAACCTTAACACTTAAATTGAAGGCGTAAATAAGGCCGATAAATAAAGCAATTAGAAAAGCAATGGTAAACAGACTTGTTTTTTGCCAGTGTCTCATAATGATCGGTTTTTGAAGATGACTTTTTAAAGATAAAAATTATAATTCAATATTAAGGCTGCACAAAACAAAGGCTTTAAATACCGACCGGAAGGAGAATTCTATGGGAAAAAAGAAACATAATATTTGGTTCATGAGTTTGTTGGTTTAAAATGTCATTCTGACATATTTTTTGCATTAAAAAATGCCAAAATGTACAATCAATCGCTTAAAAGAAGCTTTTAAATATGCTTTTTCCATTTTGGCATTTCGTTTGCTTAAGGGTAATCGAAACCGATCAGGTTTTCAACTTTGAAATATTGTTTAATTTAAAATTTTGTAGTTATGAGCAATTTAATTAATGTTCCTAAGAATCGAGGTTTAACAAACACTAGTTCAAGATTAAGCTTTCCAGACTGGTCGAACTGGTTGGATGATTTCTTCAACAGAGACCTGTCACCCGTATTCACTTCAAATTTTAATATGGGTATGACTCTTCCAAAAGTGAATATTAAGGAAACTGCCGATAATTTTGTAGTGGAAATGGCTGTTCCGGGATTAAAGAAATCCGATTTCAATATTGACCTGGACAATCAGGTACTGTCAATTTCTACAGAGCTCAAGGAAGAACATGAACAAAAAGAGGAAAACTATACGCGCAGAGAATATGGGTATTCTTCTTTTAAGAGAACGTTTACGCTTCCTGAAAGTGTAAATGATGAAAAGATCAACGCGAGCTATAACGATGGTATCTTAAGTATTCTTCTGCCCAAAAAAGAAGAGGCAAAACAAAAACCGGTGAGAACCATTAAAATTTCATAATTGAACTTTTAATTTTTAGGATTAGATGTAAAGATTTGGAGGACACCCAAAGCTCCTCCAAATCTTTAATTCTAAGTCATATTGATTTATATTTAATATGCTGAAATATGATAAACTTAAAATAGCAAACAATGAAAACACATATTTTATTTTTATTGATTGGCCTGTTAAGTTTAAGTTGTAATGGCCAGAAAGATGACAAAAAAAATGAAAATGACCAGCAAAATGAAAAGATCGCAGCTGTAAAACCTGAAGGGAGTTGGAAAGTGAATAAAGAATTTGATGAACAGGGTAATTTGATCCGTTATGATAGCACCTATTCCTGGTCGTCAACAGAAAGGTCACATGATCTTAGCACATTAGATCAGGACAGCTTGTTAAAATCTTTCAGATCCAGATTTTTTACGAATTTCTCAGACTTCAGAAATCAAGGATTCGAGGACATTTTTGCCCAGGATTCATTATTTAGCAAGCGATTTTTTGGAGACGACTTTTTTAAGAGCGATTTTGGAAGGGATTTCATGGATATGGACAGCATCATGGAACACATGATGGAACGGCAAAAAAAGTTTCTGGAAAAATACCGTTCCAAATGGATTGAACCGGAAGATGATAATTAAACCGTTCTTGCCTAATACTATAAAACCCATCATTCGGTTTATAAAATATATATCTGTATTTAATCTATGGTAGCAGGATTGCGGATTGATATGAGATCATTCCTTGATCCTGTTATCGTCAAAGGCTGAAGGTAATAGCTTCGGAATAAATTTAATGACAAGGGGCAGCAATAATGCACCTCCGGGAAGCATAAAAATAGCGAGGCTTGGGATACTCTTAAAAATATCCAGTAATTGCTGTTGCAATTGCTTTTGCTCTTCCTGGCTGAGATCACGAATTGTCGACTGGGAGATTAGGCGCATCACCTCCTTACTTTCCTTTAATTCTTTCAGTAATCGTTTTTTATTGCGACTCAATAATTTTGAAACCATACGACTGCTGTTGTCATAAAAATTCTTTACGGTATTCTTGGTACTTAGTAGTGAGATGTCACCCTTATGCTGGGAGTAAAATTTGTTGACGCTTAATATGGCCGATTGAATCTGTTGGTTGTCCAGTTGCAGGTCTTTGCCCAATTCCAGTAAAAAGACATGCTCTTCAGCATCGATCTGATGATCTCCCCAACTCGTCATACAGCCAATATCGAATAAATACCTGCGCTCGGTCATGTAGTTAAGATGAGTAATCGCTTCATCATAATCAATTGAGTGGTAATCCTGGTAACGCAGCGAAGATTCGATGAGTTCCATAAGGTTGTCATCGTACTTATTCTTTTGTTCTTTTGCCTGCAGCACTTTATAGCTAACGGCTTCAACTGTAGCTTCCAGATTTTTCAAATAGTCTTCTGAAACCTTGCCCGCCTTTACAAAATTGATATAGGCCAGGACATCGAGGTACAGCAAGGCATTCGTGACAAAATAATTGAAATTCTTGGTTAGGATATTTGAGTCAATCTGAACACGTTTATGAATGATGCCTTCCAGGGTCGTTGCTGATGTCTTCCTACCAAAAATCTTTCCAATTAAAGAGGTTTTATAATCGTCTATCCCGCTATAAAATTCAATGAGGTGCTTTACAAAGGGCTGGTTTAATTCTGAATTTTTATATACGGAATTCAATGCGATAAGCAAATTGATCTTACTGCATTCCTCTGCCGTAAGATCTTCCGCTGGCAAATAATCATTCACCACCTTGACGCTTCTCCCATAAATAAAACCGGCCTCGCGAAGACCCGAATACAAGTTATCCACACTAATGCGACTATAGCCTTTATTGTTGAATAAAGCCGTTAATAACTTGGGTATCCATCCTCTTGCTGACGGGTTCATAAATGTAGTTAGACCCGCAAAATTAAGCATCCAAAATTACATTAACAAAAGATTAACAAAACCGTCTGCTCACTTTTTGCGTAAGTATGGCTGAAATCAAATTTTTATTAACAAAACTTCAATAATTATGAAAAAATTTAATAGTAAGATCGCAATTTTCGCTTTGCTGGTCCTTGGTGCAATTGCAATTGCTGCCGATCACATCGATGCTCCTGCTGTACAAGGCGGAACATCTGATATCACCGATTTTTATGCTTTTCAGGCACAGGACACCAACAATATTGTCTTTGTCGCTAACGTACAGGGATTATTAAGCCCTGCCAATACGGCCAACGCAGCCTTTGATGAGAACACCCTTGTAGAATTCAATATCGATACCGATGGCGACAATATCGAAGATCTGGTCATTCAAGCCACGCCACGAGACGGAAAGATGTATTTCTTCGGACCGGTTGCACCGGCACAAACCGGGTTGAACAGTACCATCATGGCCGATCAAACAGTAGGGGGAATAGTTGACATTACAGCTTATGGGTCCAATCCCATCATTTCTACTAATATGGGAATGAGCTTTTTTGCAGGACCTCGAGATGATCCCTTCTTTATGGATTTTGCTCAATACAGTGAGATCATCGCAGGAAATGCTACAAGCTTTAACATGCCCGGAAGCGATACTTTCGCCGGTACAAATGTCTTGTCCATTGTCGTCGAAGTCCCTAAACTCATGGTTGGTGGCTCAGGCACCATCAATACATGGGTAGAATCAAAACGTAAACAATAATCTAAAAATTCTTAATAAAATGAAAACCTTAAAATTAATAAGTATACTTGGTCTGGCCCTCCTTTTAACCGTAAGTTGTTCAACCAATGATGACGATATGCCAACCGGGCCAACAGGACCAAATTTCCTGGGCACTTATGTGCAGCAGGATCAAATGGGCCGACCGGCTGTGAATACTGTATTTGTGTCTTCGGCTAGCAAGGACGATTTTAATACGACCATTCCTTCTGAACAAAATGCAGCCTTTCAGGCGATGTTTGAAGCCAATTTAACAACCTTAAGTCCGGCATATGCCAATCCCGGAGATATGAATGCCCTTGGATTAGATGCTGCCGCCTTTACCGGCTTGTTGGCTACCGATGTCTTGAATGTATCACTAGATGGAACAACGACCTTTTTCGATGGAACAAATGTACTTACAGGACGGGCTTTAGCCGATGACGTGATCACCGTGGAACTTTTGCTCATTTTTGGCGGTGAAGATTTTACCGAAAATCCCGGATTGTCTAATGACAATGTAGATGCTAATGACGTCGCATTTCTGAATTCATTTCCTTACCTCGCTTCGCCTTGGTAGACCATTACTGATCAGGGCAAAATGTCCCAGACTGCCCTGGTCTTATATTATTAAAACAAACAAAAACAAAACCAATGAAAACACGTATTCACATTTTTATAATGACCACTATTTTAATCGTCCTTAACAGTTGCTCTAAGGAATCTGCCTTCAAAACCGATCCTTCCGATTATGCGATCTATCTTAACTATAGTGAGAGAGAGGCGCTCGAATTATCTAGGGAAGACTATATATTTTGGGAAAAAAAGCTGAAAAAGAATCCGCAACAATTCCCGTATAGTGTAAAGCTCGCAGCGTCTCAATCTCTATTGTTCCAGCAAACAGGACAGATTGAATTCCTGATTGAGGCAGAACAAAATTTAAAAAAAGCGTTGAGTATGACCAATTATAATGATGCTGCTCAACTTCGAGCGTTGGCTCGAAATTATATCAGCCAGCATCGATTTAAGGAAGCACTTGAACTTTTATATAAAGCCGAAAAAAACGGTGAGCGCTTGTTAGCCACTCAGAAGATGTTATTCGATGTCCATCTCGAATTGGGGAATGAAGCCATGGCATATACTTATTTAAAGGAAATTAAGGATCTGAGCGACATTGATTACCTTATTAGAATCTCAAAATGGAGTGATTACCAGGGCAATTTGGATGCGGCCATAGACTATATGGAGAAAGCCGTATTAAACGCAGAAAGCTCGAACAATAAAGGCCTCATGCAATGGGCCTATACCAACATCGCCGATTTCTACGGCCATGATGGACAAATTGAACGCTCATATCAATATTATATTAAGGCCTTAACATTAGATCCTTCTGATGCTTATGCAAAAAAAGGCATAGCTTGGATCGTTTATTCTTACGAGCGAAACCCTGAAGAAGCACTTCGAATCTTAAATACGGTGACAAACACTTATGCGGCGCCCGATTACCTTTTACTGAAAGCAGAGATCGCAGAATACATGGAAGACGATGAAACTGCCAAATCCTATCTGAACCTATATTCCGAAGCCGTCTCCAATCCACTTTATGGCGACATGTACAACGCCTATAATATCGAGCTCATTTCTGAGGGTGAAGACAATATTGAATCTGCATTAAATCTTGCTTTAGAGGAAGTAGAGAATCGTCCTACACCTGAAACTTATGACTTACTGGCATGGACTTTATTTCAGTTGAATGATCATAAAAAGGCTTTGGAGATCATTGAAAATCATGTCTATGAAAAAACTACCGAACCTATGGCATTGTACCATATGGCCCATATTTATAAAGCCAACGAAAATGAACAAAAAGTGAATGAATTTAAAGCGGAGCTTGAAATGAGTTTATTTGAATTAGGTCCGTTAAAGGAACATCCAATAAAGGCATTATAGCCTAAAGATTTGGAGTTTTTGTTTGTTTGAACTGAAGTGTCTGCCGTAAAATGCAGGCACTTTTTTTATGGTGAAGATGATACCACGCCCAAAGTATATAATTGCTCCATTGTTGGAGTCGGGCTTCCGCCTTCCGGCTCAAGCGTAATGCCAAAGGCTTCCGAAGCATTTGGATTTTCTATGGTAAAGATCTTATTGTCATCAGATTCAAAGTTGGCAATCACGCCAAGGCTTGTAGGTGTTAGTGGATTTAGAGTTAAAGACCATAACTGGTAAACCTTGCCTTCCGGTGGTTCAGGGAGGCCCTGAGCATCTAAATAAATGGCATTGGTAGCTTTATCCCAATACACCTTGGCATAAGTATCCTGGAAGGCCGCCTGTCCGGCTAAAGGCACTGCAATAATGTCCTTATCCCTCATTATGGCCAAAAGATTTTCTGCTTCTTTTAGATCATCCTGTGCCAATTCAATTTGTTGTTCCAGGAATTCTTTTTCGGTTTCAACGGTTTCAATATGTTCTTTTAGGTCATTATTAGAGATCATTACATAGATAAGCCCGGCAGACAAAATAACCGATGCTGCCCAACCCACATAATTGAACCAATTGATTTTCGATTCAGGAAGGGAGATCAGGTCATTATCAGGGGTCAAACCAATTTTTTCTTTGATGATTTTTAATGTGGACTCATAGGAAGCCGGGGCAACTCCTGAGGTCAATTTTAATACAGCCTCCTCAATTTTAAGAACCTCGTTTAGAATTTCCTCATGCATGATCATATTGGCATACACTTCCTCGTTTTCTTTTTCTGAAAGTACGCCGGCAACATAAAGTTCAAGTATGCCTGATGCTATGTATTCTTTAACGTTCATTTAAATATCCAGCATTTGCCGAAGCTCATTAATGCAATTTCTATTTCTTGTTTTAATTGTTCCAATTGGTATTTCAAGAGTTTCCGAGGCTTCCTTTTGAGTAAATCCTTTGAAATACAGTAACTCAATGATTTTCTTACACTTATCGGCAAGTTTTTCAACAAAAGCTTTTAATCCGATAGCGTCAGTTTGCCTATTGAGATCAGTTTTATTTTGTAATATATCTACGAAAAAATCGACCTTTAGGTTTTGCTTTCCCTTTTTGAAATCCTTAGAGCGTGTTTTGTCGATGGAAGCGTTTCTGGCAATATTTAATAACCAGGTAAAAAAACGTCCTTTGGCAGCGGAATAGGAATCTGACTTTTGCCAGGCTTTTACAAATACATCCTGCATCAGTTCTTCAGCAATGGCCTCATCTCTTACAATATTGAAAATGACCCCACGAATACTTTCCTGATACATATGATATAGTGCCTCAAAGGCCGATTCGTCTTTTTTCTGAAATTGGAGTACAAGGGTTTCCAGGGACATAAAAATATATAGTCATTAAAAAAAGCCACTCTAAAGCAGCTTCTTCAATATGTTTAAAATATTTACTGAATTATTCCACCACAACTCACGCGTCCACCTGCAGCTCCTGTTGGTTGCGAAGTAAAATCATCAACGCCCTGATGAACGATAATAGCCTTACCTAAAATATCCTTGGCAGGATCGCCACAGCCAATACACCATTCACTGGTAATGAATGTTATGGTTCCTTGTCCGCTGGCATTAGCAGTAAAATTACCGATATCACCTTTATGATATCCGGTTTCTGCACCCCATTTTCCATGTGGTTCTTTAGTAGGGTTCCAATGTCCTCCAGTTGAAGTACCATCCTCCGAAGAGCAATCCGCTTTTTCGTGAAGGTGAATGGCATGCATGCCTTCAGATAGTCCGCTAAACACAGCTATCATGGTCACTACACCGTTATCTTCTTTAAATACAGCATTACCACTGACACCGCTGTTGCTTTTAGCACTAAGCGCAACTTTTAATTTATTTTCTTCGGAATTCGATGTTGAGGTAGTTGTTGTATTATTATTTGTTTCAACATCGCTGTTTTCTACCTGAGCATCTGTTGGCGTTTCAGTTTCCTTTTTATCTTTTTTACAAGCGACGCTAAAAACAAGTATAAAAGCAACTAAAACTATGGCTATTTTTTTCATGGGTTTTGAGTTAGTATTTCGTAGTGAAAGTTAAGTCAATATTTTCCGAATTGCAAGTTTGAATTCAAATTGGCTTTAGCAATAATTTCATATCGGACATACCGCGTTTCAAATTTTCAGCGAGGGTAAGTGATTTGTCGATCCGTGTTTGTGAATTCTTGTATCTCAATATGGCATAAATGATACTTCGTTTCTTTCCCGCAGTACACGCTTCAAAAATATCTGAAGCTTCGGGATCACTCTCTAAAACCGCCTGAAGCTCTTCCGGCATCTCCACACCATATTTGCTGTCATCTTCAAAAAATTGTAGCTGGAACAAATCAGTTGGGAAAACCCCTAATTCATTCTGAAGGTTCTGATTGAATGTAATTCGGTACTGTCCGTTTTTATCCGTTCTCAGGGCAGCATGAAAATGAACCTTGTTCCCATTAAACGAAGCTTCAACCTTGACACGTTTGTGATTTTGATTCACGAACAAATCGGCCATTTCTTTTGGAATCATTAAACTGTGCATACCTACCAATGCTGTTTCAAAAACCGGACTTTTCATATTAAATAAGCGTGGTTATCACTTGCGTTTCACTGTGCAATGTACGATGAACAGGGCATTTGTCGGCAATACTCAATATACGTGCAATTTGCTTATCATCGAGTTCACCTTCAAGTTTGATTTCACGTTCGAAAGTGTCGATCTTAGAATCATGATCCTCACATCCCTTACAATCGATCGCATGGGTCTTGCCGTAGCTCGTATGAACTTCCACATTTTGCAAATCCCATCCTTTGCGTTTTACATACATTTGAATGGTCATAGCAGTACAGGCTGAAAGTCCGGCCGACACTAATTCGTATGGAGAGGGACCATAATCATTGCCGCCATATGAAATGGGTTCATCAGCGGTCATCATATGACTGCCAACTTTCATTTGTGTAGTGAAGCCATCTTCTCTATCAAGGCTGGCCACGACCTGGTGTTTTGTACGTAACTGATCGTCCGTTGGCAAATCGACATATCGCTTTGCCCATCCAGCAATAACGTCACCTACATAAATGGAATCTTTTTTATTGGACAGAAGATGGTCGGCACCATCCAGGGACACGAAACTTTTTGGGTGATGCGCAGCTTTATAGATATCTTCTGCGTTTTTAATTGAAACTGTCATGTCTTGTGGTGAATGCATGACCAGCAATGATTTCCGAAGAGCTTTGGCAACCTCAGGAAGCGCATTCGATTCAAGGTCATCGATGAACTGTTTCTTAATAGTGAAATTACGTCCACTTAAATTGACGATCGCTTTTCCGGTCGACTTAATTTCTTCAAGATCATTCTGAAACAAATGCTTAACATGTTCGGGATTGGAAGGTGCACCAATGGTTGCAACGGCCTTGACCGATTCCAGTTGTGAGGCCGCAAAAATGACGGCTGCACCACCCAATGAATGGCCAACAAGTAGGGAAGGAGCAGCAAAATCTTTCGTAAGAAAATCGGCAGCACTAATAAGGTCGTCTACATTACCCGAAAAATTACTATCTGCAAAATCACCATCGCTTTCACCCAAACCGGTGAAGTCAAATCGGAGGACTCCAAACCCGCTCGAAGTTAGAGAACGGCTTATGTTCTTCACGGCCGAAAGATTTTTGGTACATGTAAAACAGTGTGCAAAGATGGCAAAGTTGTGAGGATTCCGGTCTGCCGGGAGCTCCAATCGTCCTGAAAGTTCAAGCCCCTCTTTATTGATAAATGTAACTTTTTGAATGTTCATAAATGATTATTTAAATGATTAGGTCGATTAATAATGCTATTACTTTCGTATTATTTTCGGAAATGACAATTATCATATTTTTTGATGTAATATCTAGATAAATTTGATATTATAAGATGAACTATTGCTTCGTCTCTAAAAAATTATGTTTAATCAGGACCTCTAAAGTTACAAAACCCTCTGAGGTGAATAAAACTTGAGCTTATGAAAAAAATAATTGTACCTATAGATTTTTCTGAACATTCTGAATTTGCACTGGAAGCAGCAGCCATGATCGCCCAAAAGCATCAAGCGGAAATCATAGCTTTGCATATGCTTGAAATTTCAGATGCTATATTAACACATAGAAATGACGAACAACAGGCGAAAGCATTTTTCTTGCTGCAATTAGCTGAAAAACGGTTTAAAGAGTTTTTGGATAAAGAGTATTTGAAGGATTTGAAGGTCACGCCTGTGGTGAAGCATTTTAAAGTGTTTAGTGAGGTCAATGATGTTGCTAAAGAACAGAACGCCGATATGATCGTTATGGGATCTCATGGCGCTAGTGGTGTCAAAGAATTTTTGGTAGGATCAAATACCGAAAAGGTAGTTCGCCACTCAGATATACCAGTTTTAGTTATCAAACATAATCCGATTTTAATGGATTTTGAAAATGTGGTATTTGCCTGCGATTTCTCAGAGGAATCTGTTGAACCGTACCTTAAAGCCAACAATTTATTTAAAAAACTGGGAGCGAAGGTGCATATGGTTTATGTGAACCTGCCAAACATTGGTTTTCGCTCAACTGCAGAAATGCAGAAACGGGTTAGTGAGTTTATGAAAAGGGCCAACGGCAATCTCGATGAAATGGCCGATGTCACTTATGTGGACGACTATTCAGTTGAAAAAGGTATTTTAAATTTTGCAAATGTGATCAATGCTGACCTTGTTGCCATCGCGACCCATGGAAGAAAAGGTTTGGCTCATTTTTTTGAAGGAAGTATTTCGGAAGACCTGGCCAATCATTCGACCTTACCAGTTATGACATTTAAGATTTAATTAGATGATTAGAAGTAGTTAGTTAATCATTGCGTTCAAGAAAAGCCGAAATTTCAATTTCGGCTTTTTTTAATGACATTCGATTTGATTGGCCGCCATTTCAACTACAGGCTCCGGAGAAATAAATGGAATCCCCAGCCCTAAGCCACGCAAGATAAAAAGTAAGCCAACGATAACCACAAAGACCGGTATAGCCTTCCGAATTCGAGTTTTGATTTTTGTATTTAAAAATTTTCCAAAATAAATCACTGTAGTCATTAAGGGGATGGTCCCTATGCCAAATACGAACATATAGAGACTTCCTTGAAGTACATTTCCCATGGCGATGGCGGCAAATATGGCCATATAAACCAATCCGCAAGGTAAAAATCCGTTAAGAAAGCCTATGGTTAAAAGCGCATCGGCCGATTTGCGTTTTAATGCTGTTCCTAATCCCGATTTGATTTTTGATATGATCCCAAAGAGTGGTTTAGAAAAATTAAATCGATTGAAGATAGGTTGTGGAATTAACACAACCACGATCATCAAAATTCCAAGAATGATGGACAATTTTTGCTGAAATCCGAAGAGATATAATCCTTTTCCCAATAAGCCGAAAAACAATCCCATGAGGCTATACGCGATAAGCCTTCCCAAATGATAGGCTGAAATCTGCGCTATTTTTTTGTATGAATTTGTTCGGTCAACAGGTAACATAAAAGCAATAGGGCCGCACATGCCAATGCAATGAAAACTGCCTAGTAAGCCTAATATGAGCGCTGTGTATAGCATTAATAGATGATCTCTTTTTTATATAAATAGGCGGTGCCTTCGTACTCCCAGTCAACATAAATGTTCCATCGACCATCCAATAAACGATTGTCAGGTATGAGCAAATAATGATCAGATAAAGAAATTGTGGTTTCAAAATCTAACTGTTTATTAGATGGTCTATAAAGGAACATTTTGCCATTAATTTTTTTGATATCCAGGTTTTGGGGAAAGGTGATCTTCAGGCCTTCATCGGTTCTCGACCAACTTAGATTTTCAAGGAGGTTTTTCGCATTATTTTCCTTATCAATGGTGTTTTGATATATCAATTCTTCCTTGTAATAATCATCAGTGACGAGATCATAATCATATTTTTCATTGGAACTCATATTGATCACGAAATACATGATAAAGCTCATAAATGCGATGAATGCTATTACTATTCCTGTTCCCCAATTGATTTTCATAATGATATTATTTATAACTTCTCGGGCCTAAAAAATTAACTGTTGTGGTCTCGATCATTTGATCACCACTATATACTTCGATCATCAGTTTGTTTTTATCACCGCTTAAGTTGTTTCTATTGATTTCTATAAATATGGTGCCTTCGGCAATGCCTTGTTTTGGTACACTGAAATTATTACGTGTCGAGACTAATTTTATACTGCCTTCATATTTTCGTAATTTAAAGGTGACATCTTCAATGTCATGGGTTGTTTTATTGATCAGTTTGTAGGTAAAAACATTACTAATGACATTGTTTGCCTTGGTTTCATATAACTGACCGGGTAGTCGTAACACCCTGGCTTCAACATCATTTCTTAAGGCAAGCATGCCCGATAGTACACCAAGCAATATGATAAGCACTGCGATGTAACCAATGACACGCGGGCTCAGTTTAAATTTCTCCTTCTTTTCAATATTATCTTCACTGGCATAGCGTATTAAGCCCTTCGGAAAGCCGACCTTATCCATTATGGTGTCACACTCATCGATACAGGCTGTACAGTTCACACATTCGAGCTGGGTACCATTTCTAATATCGATTCCTGTGGGACATACATGAACACATTGAAAACAATCGATACAATCGCCATGTCCTAAAGATTTTCTGTCCTCATTTTTTCTGATTTTCTTTCGGCCATTTTCGCCTTCACCACGCTTATGGTCATAGGCAACGACGATCGACTTATTGTCAAGAAGTACACCTTGTAGTCGTCCATAAGGGCAGGCGATGATACAGACCTGTTCTCTGAACCAGGCGAATACAAAATAAAAAACGGCCGTAAAAATGATCAGTGGTATGAGAGTCCCCATATGTTGAAAAGGGCCTTCGGAAATATATCGGATAAGCTTGTCGCTGCCAATGAGATAGGCCAGAAATACATTGGCAATAAGGAATGAGATCGCTAAAAAGATAAACCATTTCAAAAGGCGCTTTCTAATTTTTTCGGCATTCCAGACCTGTTTAGCGAGTCGGATTTGCTTACCTCGATCACCATCGATCCAGAATTCAATTCGCCGAAATACCATTTCCATAAAAATGGTTTGCGGACAGATCCATCCACAGAAAATACGGCCAAAAGCCACTGTAAACAGGGTGATGAATATTACGCCTATGATCATGGAAATTACAAAGAGATGAAAATCCTGTGGCCAGAAAGGCAGGCCAAAAATGTTAAACCGGCGTTCAAGGACGTTGAACATCAGGAACTGGTTGCCATTGATCTTTATAAACGGAGCCAGGACCAAAAAAGCCAACAGGAAATAGCTTACAATTTTACGTTGATCATAAAATCGACCGCTAGGTTTCTTTGGAAATATCCACGCCCGTTTGCCTTCCTCATTTATGGTCCCGATGGAATCTCTGAATACTTCCGTTTCCTGTGTTGCCACGATTTTCTCTATTAGATTTATCTAGTTCGATCCGGATTGCACCGAATCGGTTTCAACAGCATTTGTTTCCTGGGTAGTTTCTTCGATGGTTTCTTCAGGTATGCTTTCATCAATCCAGATTTCACCTTCAGCCGCTTTAGGTTCTGCCGGAGTCGTTCCTTGAAATTGCAAAACATAACTCGACACTTGAGCGATCTCTGATGGTTTCAAAATTTGTTTCCAGGCCACCATTCCTTTTCCATCACGACCTCCTTCCGATACAGTTTTAAAGACATTTTTGATGCCACCACCGAGAATCCAATACTCATCGGTCATGTTAGGCCCAATGCCACCACCACCATCGGCTTTATGACAGGCAACACAATTCACATCAAAGATTTGCTTACCCTGTGCGAGGTCAGAAACATCAGTCAGGAGTTCAACCGTATTGTAATCTACAAGGTCTTTGGCTGTCTTTTTATATTCTTCTATAGCGATTTTTGCTTCCGCCAGTTCAGTTTCAAGTTCAGTAATTTGATTATCACCATCAAATACATGGTATTTCAGCATATACACAACACCAAAAATAATAGTGATATAGAAACCATAAAGCCACCAAGGCGGGAGAGCATTATCAAGTTCTTTTATGCCATCATAATTATGATCGAGAATGATCTCAGACTCTTCTTCAATAGGTCGGGTTCCGGTAAGCTTTTCATATAGTCTTGATAACCATCCGAAGTTAACCTCTTTATTTTTCGAAGCGAGGAAACGTTCCTTACCGACCTCGTCGAGGCTGTGCAACATCACATTTTCAAGAGATCCGATAATTGCCTCTATGGCAATTAGTATTATTAAAACCAATAACAAAAACAGAATGACCACCGGGTATTTCATAAATGCCGGCTGATCTCCTGATTCTATAGCAAATTCAATGAGCCCGAAAATGATAAAAAAGAATACCGGAACTCTGACGTAGGATGGAAATAAATTTTTCATAATGTAATGTCATTTTGGTTATCGAATGGAATATTGCTCATTTTGGTGATATAGTCTTTTTTAGCAGAAAGCACCCACCAAAATAAAAGGACGAAAAAGATAAAAAAGATGAGTAACGAGATAATAGGATAGATCTCAATTCCCGTTATACTTTCCATATGTTGTTTTACAAATTTTAACATGGCTTCTTAGTTTTGGTTGCTTACTTCAAGATTTGATTCATCGACCTTAATATCGGTGCCCAGACGCTGCAAATAGGCAATCAGGGCCACGATTTCACGGTTTCGCATTTCTATGAATTCGTCACCTCCGTCGGCCTTGTCTTCTTCATAGGTTTTGGCAAAATCAGGATCGGAGTAAAGGTTCTGTTCTATTTGAGTACCCTGATCGGTCATGCTTTGCTGTGCATTCGCGATATCATCTTCAGAATACGGAACACCCAGTTTCACCATGGCATTCATTTTAGCCTCCGTTAGCGATTTATCGAGTTCATTCCTTATGAGCCATTGATAGGCTGGCATAATAGAACCCGACGAGGTACTTTGCGGATCATACATATGATTCAAATGCCAATTATCGGAATATTTTTTTCCGATTCGATGTAGATCGGGCCCGGTTCGTTTACTACCCCAAAGGAATGGATGATCATAAACGTATTCTCCCGCTTTCGAATATTCACCATAGCGTTCCACCTCATCCCTGAACGGCCTGATCATCTGGGAATGGCAGCTCACACAACCTTCCCTGATATAAATATCGCGGCCTTCCAGTTCAAGCGGCGTATAGGGTTGCACACTTGTTATTGTTGGGATATTAGACTTAACCATGATCGTAGGTACAATTTGTACGATTCCTCCAATTAAAATGGCTACCGTAGCTAATATTGTCAATTGAACAGGACGGCGTTCCAACCAGGTATGCCAGGCTTCTCCAAGAACACGACGTTTTGAAACTTTGGTTAAAGCTGGTGCTTCAGCAAGATCGTCAGTAACTTTGCTGCCATATTTAATGGTGGCCACAATATTATAAGCCAATACAAGAATACCAATGACATAAAGTGATCCACCTATAGCTCGCATCCAGTACATTGGAAGGATCTCGGTCACAGTTTCAAGGAAGTTTCCATAGACCAATGTTCCATCCGGATTGAATTGTTTCCACATGGCCCATTGCGTAAATCCGGCCACATACATTGGAAGGG
>JABDLA010000108.1 GCA_013001965.1 Flavobacteriaceae bacterium
TTCCCAAAGCAGCAGAAATGGACGTTGACGAATGTCCCACTCCAAAAGCGTCATATGGGCTTTCTTCTCTTTTTGGGAACCCACTGAGCCCACCGAATTGTCTGTTGGTATGGAACACCGCTTTTCGGCCCGTTATGATCTTATGTCCATAGGCCTGATGGCCAACATCCCAGATCAAGATATCATGAGGCGTATTGAACACATAATGTAGCGCTATTGTAAGCTCAACAACGCCTAAACTCGCGCCGAGATGCCCTTCTTTGGTGGCTACAATATTGATGATAAATTCGCGCAATTCATCTGCAAGCAAGGGAAGTTGCTGCATATCTAATTGCCTTAAATCGGAAGGATCATTAATATGGCGTAATAAATTGCTCATAGGCGTACAAATGTACGAGTTGTTATTGTATTTTTATAGGCATGGAAAATCCTTTTGATGATAATTATTTTATGAAAAAGGCACTTCAGGAGGCCGAAATCGGTTTCGAAAAGGGCGAAGTTCCCGTTGGGGCCGTAGTTGTAATCGATAATAAGATCATTGCTCGTGCCCATAATCTAACCGAAACCTTAAATGATGTTACAGCTCATGCCGAAATGCAGGCGATTACTGCAGCGGCTAATTACCTGGGAGGTAAATATTTAAAGGGTTGTACTCTTTATGTAACACTTGAACCTTGCCAAATGTGTGCAGGTGCTTTGTACTGGAGCCAGATCAGTACTATAGTTTATGGAGCACGAGATGAAGAACGAGGTTGTATTAAAATGAAGACCAAATTACATCCCAAAACCAAAATGAAAGGTAATGTCATGAATGAGGAGTCCTCCAATTTGATCAAGCGCTTTTTTATAGAAAAACGAAATTTGAATTAACTACTTTTCGTTCTTTTTAAACTCCCTCATTTTCTTTAAGTTCTCGTTGGTCAGCATATAATCCTTGAGTTTTTTGTCCTTCCACCGATAATAAGAAAACAGCGGAAAAACAATAACAAAGAGCCCAACAACGCCAAAGCCAATAAATTTCTGAGGCTGGGGAACATTAAAGAAATAGCCGGCAATGATACTTCCAATAGAAGCTATAAACGCTATTAAGATTACAATTTTCATTGCTTAAATGTGTTGTTTTCTCAGGATTTCAAATTCAATTTCAGACTTAATTCAGCTAACTGCTCTTCATCAATCGGGGAAGGGGCATCAATCATCACATCGCGGCCCGAATTATTTTTCGGGAATGCAATGAAATCCCGTATGGTTTCTTGTCCGCCTAATATGGCAACAAGGCGATCCAATCCAAAAGCAATGCCACCGTGCGGAGGTGCTCCAAATTCGAAGGCATTCATCAAAAAACCAAATTGATCTTTGGCTTCTTCTTTGGTAAAACCTAAATGGTCGAACATTAATGCCTGGGTTTCTTTGTCGTGAATTCGGATCGAACCACCGCCAATTTCATTTCCATTAAGGACCAGATCATAGGCATTGGCTTTTACGGCTCCTGGATCAGTATCGAGTAACGCGATTTGATCAGGTTTTGGAGATGTAAACGGATGATGCATCGCATGGTAGCGTTCGGTCTCTTCGTCCCATTCCAAAAGCGGAAAATCAACGACCCATAATGGTGCAAATTCGTCAGGCTTTCTGAGTCCAAGTTGTTCGGCCAATTCCATGCGCAAAGCACTTAGTTGCCCTCTCACTTTAGAGGCATCTCCTGATAGGACACAAATCAAATCACCGGTTTGGGCTCCGGTAATTTCGGCCCATTTTGAGAAATCATCCTGATCGTAAAATTTGTCAACCGAAGATTTATAGGAGCCATCATCATTACAACGGCAATATACCATACCCAGTGCGCCAATTTGAGGTCGTTTTACCCAGTCGATCAATTTATCGATTTCCTTTCTGGTAAAACTATTTGCTCCAGGAACGGCTATTCCAACAACGAGTTCGGCACTATTAAAGACATTAAAATCTTTATGTTGAGTTACGGCATTCAATTCTCCAAATACCATCCCAAAACGAATATCGGGTTTATCATTCCCGTATTTTTTTATGGCCTCATCAAAGGTCATTCTTGGAAAGCTGCTCACTTCAACACCATTGATCTCTTTAAGTAAATGGCGTGTCAAGCCTTCAAATGCATTCAAGACATCTTCTTGTTCAACAAATGACATTTCACAATCTATTTGTGTAAATTCCGGCTGTCTGTCAGCGCGAAGATCTTCATCCCTGAAGCATTTTACAATTTGGAAATATTTATCAATACCGCCAATCATCAATAATTGCTTAAAGGTCTGAGGCGATTGCGGTAACGCATAAAACTGACCTTCATTCATTCGACTTGGTACCACGAAATCACGAGCGCCTTCAGGAGTCGATTTTATTAAATAGGGCGTTTCAACATCGATGAATCCTTCATTAGTCAGATAATTTCTAACTTCCTGTGTTACCCTGTGCCTGAAGATCAAACTTTCCTTAACCGGATTTCTTCGAATATCCAAATAACGGTACTTCATTCGCAATTCCTCACCCCCGTCGGTCTTATCCTCTATGGTAAAGGGAGGTAACAAGGCCTCATTTAATACCACCAGTTTCGCAACCAGTATTTCGATGTCACCGGTTGGAATATTCGGATTTTTTGAGGCGCGTTCAATGACCTTACCTTCAACTTGGATGACAAATTCACGACCTAGTTTTTGAGCCTGATCAATTAGAGTTTTTGAACTGCGTTCTTCATCGAAAATGAGTTGGGTAATGCCATAGCGATCCCTGAGATCAACCCATACCATAAATCCTTTATCTCTAACCTTATGCACCCAACCTGCTAGTGTGACATTTTCTGATTCGTTTGAGGTTCGTAATTCGCCGCAATTGTGACTTCTGTACATAGAATAAAATTGAGTTGCAAATTTAATGAAATCCAGATAAGTTAATGGGAAAATGGGATATTTTTAAACCCTATCTTTGATCATCTTATGATCGCTAAAAGAAAATTATATTGGATTTCATCAATTCCATTATTTGGGATGATGATTATCACCGGCCTTTGGTACTTCGTTTGTTATGAAGATTTAGTGATCTATTTTGAAAGCTACGGCTATCCTGTCTATTTGATTTATCCATTGGCCATTTTAAAAATAGCAGGTTCAATGGTTATCTTAATCAATATCAATAGATTCTTGGTTGAATTAGCCTATGCTGGATTTTTATTCAATTTCATTTTGGCCTTTTTTGCACACCTAATGATCAATGAATTTGATCCTTTTCCTACCCTATCGCTTATTTTATTGATCATATCATACTGCACCGGAAAATCAATTAGAGGGTGAGAGTATATAATTTGTCGACTTTTGTCATAATTTAATAAATCGCAATTTAAGTCATGAAAAGTTCCGGTAATTGCTCCAAAGTCCCCTTTGATAAACAGATACAAGCACTATTCTATTTCCAAGATAATTGTCAATTTGGAAATAAAAATTAAAATATGTTAACATATAATTGGTAAAACCGTTAAAAAATTAGAGATTTGATAGTATAAACCAATTAATTACAATTATGAAAAAAACTTTACGCTCTTTAAAATTGCTATTAATTTCGCTCCTTTTTCCTTTTGCAATGTATGCTCAAGGAACGGTTACTGGAACAGTAACTGAAGCTAGCACAGGGAGTCCTTTACCTGGCGCTAATATTATTATAAAAGGAACTTCCACAGGGACAACCTCAGATTTTGATGGTAATTTTTCATTAGATATAAATAGCTTTCCAGCTACGCTTGTGATTTCATCGGTTGGTTTTACAACCCAGGAAATAGAAGTGACTTCATCTCAAATTCTAAGCATAGCCTTACAGGATGGTGTTGCACTTGATGAAGTTTTTATATTGGGATCGCGTAACCGAAGCCGAGTAGCAACCGATACTCCTGTAGCGGTAGATGTCCTGGATGTTAAAGAATTAACACTGTCTGCACCACAGGCTGATTTGAATCAAATTTTAAACTATGCGGCACCTTCATTTACAGCAAATACGCAAGTAATTTCCGATGGTACAGATCATATAGATCCGGCATCATTGAGAGGATTAGGGCCTGATCAGGTCTTGGTTCTTATTAATGGAAAACGAAGACATAAGACTTCACTGGTAAATGTCAATGGTACATTTGGTAGAGGTAGTGTAGGTACTGACATGAATTCCATTCCTGCACATGCTATAGACCGTGTTGAAATTTTACGAGATGGCGCTGCTGCACAGTATGGTTCGGATGCTATTGCCGGTGTTATCAATGTAGTCTTAAAGAAAAGTTCAGATTTAAGCATAGCCCTTCATACCGGAGCTAATTTCACAAAGAATGAGGACGATTTGACCGGAAATAGTGATACTGTTACGGATGGTGAAAGAGTGGGTGTTGCCCTTAATTACGGGCTGCCCATAGGAGATGACGGCGGTTATATCAATTTCACAGGATCATTTGATTTTAGAGGCAGAACCAATAGAATGCTGGAGTGGGAAGGGACTATTTTTAATGCCTATAATTCTATAGAACGTGTAGCAAGAAATGATGGCTATGATACCTCTTTATTGTTGGATGATGATTTTGATGATATCTTTCAATATGCACCTGCAGCCGGTATATCCTTAACCGGAAGTGAAACTCAGGAGGAACTTCAGACCATTTTAGGGGCCGATGTAACGGCATCGGAATTGGCAGCCCGAGGGTTGCAACGCAGTGATTTTAATATGAATGTTGGTCAGTCCCAATTGAGAAATTCGCAATTCTTTGCTAATATGGAAATCCCGCTTGGCGGTGAAACCGCCGTATATGCGTTTGGTGGATTAGGTTTTCGCGATGGAAATTCAACAGGTTTTTATAGATTACCGAATCAGAACAGAACCTATACACCCGCGTACCCAAATGGCTTTCTTCCTGAAATAACATCAAATATCATAGACAAGTCAGTAGCCGTCGGTATTCGTGGTGCTCTAGGTGATTGGGATGTTGATTTTAGTAATACCTATGGGCAAAACTCTTTCGAATTCAATATCAGGAATTCGAGCAATGCTTCATTACAAAACTCAACGCCTTTTGAAGCCTTTGCAGGTGGATTCGCTTATTCTGAAAACACCATCAATTTTGATGTGAGCCAGTTTTATGATGATATCTTGTCAGGCTTAAACATCGCATTTGGTGCTGAATACCGCCTTGAGAATTACGAAATTGTTGCGGGTAATGAAAATTCATATGCACAGTATAATACCGATGGAATCGTACATGTACCGACAGATCCTGATTCAACGGTACCTGTTGATTTTTTCGGAAACTCAAGACCGGGTGGTATCCAGGTATTCCCGGGATTCAGGCCTGATAATGAACTGAATGAATTTAGAAATGCGATAGCTGGATATTTCGATATTGAAGCTGATATCTCTGATGCATTTCTATTAGCCGGAGCAGTCCGTTATGAGAATTATTCCGATTTTGGAGGCACCTTCAATGGGAAACTCGCGGCGCGTTTAAAAGCGAATGATGATATTAATATAAGGGCGAGTGTACAAACAGGATTTAGAGCGCCTTCATTACATCAGATTCATTTCAATTCAACCTCTACATTATTCGTTGATGGTGTTCCTTTCGAGGTAGGTGTATTCCCTAATACCTCAAGAATTGCCAGAATTCTAGGTATTGAAAGTCTACAGGAAGAAACCTCCTTTGGAGCGACACTTGGTGTGACAGCTAATATTCCAAGCGCGAATATGAAGATTACACTTGATGGCTATATCACTAATATTGATGATCGTGTTATTGAAACCGGTCAGTTTACCGATAATGATGATCCTGAGTTAGCGGCTTTATTCGCCCAGGCCAATGCCGAACGCGTTGGATTCTTCGCAAATGCAGTTGATACGAAAACCAGTGGTATTGATGTCGTTATTGACCATAGAGCCAACTTGAGTGATAAACTCGATTTGAAAAACACATTGGCATTTACATTTTCAGATACTGAGATTGAGAATATAAATATACCAGATGCAATTTCTTCTGCTGGTTTAAGTGATACCTTTTTTGATCAAACCAGTCGAATTTATATCGAAAGTGCGGTGCCAAGAGTGAAAGGTAATTTAATGCACAGATTAAGTATTGGGGATAAGTGGAATGTCTTCTTACGAAACGCCTATTTTGGCGAAGTAGAAGAAGCAACTAATAATACTGATCCTTTAGTTGATAGAATTTATGGCGGTAAAATTGTGACTGATCTTAGTTGTACCTGGAATTACAGCGATAATGCAAGTTTGACAATTGGTGCCAATAATTTATTGGACGTATATTCAGACCTTAGTGATCCTGCGTTCAGATCAACAGGACGATTTATCTATTCGAGACGTTCTCAACAGTTCGGTACAAATGGACGCCATTTGTTCGCAAGATTGAATTTTACAATTAAGTAATTTAAATATATATTGGTTAGAAAGGCTTCAATTTATTGAGGCCTTTTTACCATTAGAAATATTGTCATGATAGATATTAATAAATATCTGGATAGTTTAAAGCCTTCAGCAACGCTGGCAATAAATCAGGAGGTCCAATTGCTTAAATCAAAGAATATCGATATTGTTCACTTTGGTTTCGGACAATCACCATTTCCCATTTATAAAGGTATCATAAAGGCGCTGCAGGAACATGCCGATCACAATGAATACCTCCCAACTTTAGGGCTAACCGCACTAAGGCAACAAATTTCATTGTTTCTAAAGCAGCATCAGGGTATTGAAATGGACTGGTCGCATATTTTCATCGGACCGGGAAGCAAAGAACTGCTTTATCATACGATCTTAATTTTGGAAGGTGAATTTTTAATTCCGAAGGGAAGTTGGGTGAGTTACCTGCCTCAAATAAAAACCAAAGGAGGGAGTTGTACTATTTTAGACACTGAATATGCTAATGATTTCAAATTAAACGCCGAGACCTTAGAACGGCATTGTAAAAATTCCCCTGGGAAGCAAAAGGTTTTAATATTGAACTCGCCTAATAACCCAACCGGAGCAGTTTATAACAATGAAGAATTGCAGTCCATAGCCAAAGTATGCATGAAACACGGTATTATCGTCCTATCAGACGAAATATATTCGCAGATCAATTTTGGGGAGCGATATTCAGCAAGTATTTCGCAGTATTATCCCCAAGGCACCATTGTTTATGGAGGGCTCAGTAAGGTATTTTCTGCCGGTGGTTACCGCTTAGGATATGTCGCTATCCCTGAAGCCATGAAAGGTCTTAGGGCGACTTTTAAGGCTCTTTTTAGTGAAACCTTTAGTGCTGTGGCCGCCCCGATTCAATATGCTGCCATTGAAGCTTATAAAATGAATGACGGACTTTTGGACTACATCAGTCGATGCAAAAATATACTAGGCACAATAGCTAACTTTGTTTTTCAAGAATTAAAAAAACTAAATATCGAATGTACCCAACCTCAAGGGGCCTTTTATGTGATGATTGGATTTTCACATTATAAAGAGCAAATCAACGCGCTTGGAATTCACAGTTCGGAAGCGCTTGCTCATCACTTAATTCAGTCCTATCATCTGGCTTTATTGCCCGGAACCGATTTCTATTTTTCAAGTAGTGACCTCTTCCTAAGGCTTGCCTATGTTGATTTTGACGGAAAATCTCTGCTTGAGAAATTTTTACATAAGAATGAGATCAACAGTAATCATATAATTGACAATTGCCCGAATATTACCAAGGGCATCGGGCAGCTTCGCGCTTTTATAACAACAATAAGTGCTTAAAAAATAAAAGAAAAGTCGGTCCATACGTTAATAATTTTTCTAATAAAAGTTGTTATAATGCAAAAAATGATAGAGATTTGATAGTATAACCAATAATTACAATTATGAAAAAAACACTACGTTGTATTAAATTGATTTTAATATTACTGTTATTTCCGGCGGCAATTTCTGCCCAGGGATTGATAACAGGAACAGTTACTCAGGCCGATACAGGCGATCCATTACCCGGAGCAAATATCATTGTTAAAGGGACTTCAACTGGAACGACTTCGGATTTTGATGGAAATTTTACTTTAAATGTAGACAGCTTCCCGGTAACAATTGTAATCTCCTCTGTTGGTTTTACAACTCAGGAAATTTCTGTTGATTCGGCGCAATCAATTAATGTTGCCTTACAAGAAGGCCTCGCTTTAGATGAAGTGATCATCACGGGTAACCGTTCGAGACCAAGGACTATTCTGGACTCTCCGGTTCCAATTGATAATATTGGAGTGGAAGAATTAAAGAATACCGGACAACCCACAGTTGATAAGATGCTGACCTATAAAGTACCATCTTTCAACTCAACCAATCAGACAATTTCCGATGCAACCGCACATTTTGACCCTGCCGATCTGCGTGGCTTAGGGCCAAGTAGAACCTTGGTATTGGTCAATGGAAAACGTAAGAACCAAAGTGCGTTGGTTTATATCAATGATACACCCGGAAAAGGGGAAGTTGGTGTTGATCTTAAAAGTATCCCTGCTGCGGCTATCGAACGAATTGAAGTCTTGCGTGATGGTGCATCGGCACAATATGGGTCTGATGCGATAGCCGGTGTGATCAATATGATTCTTAAAAAAGGTGTTGATATGACTGCGGTCAATGTCAGGTCTGGAGTTACTACCGAAGGCGATGGTTTTTACTACGGAGCTGATTTAAATACGTCTATCGATATCGGAGAAAATGGTGGCTATCTGAACTTCACAGTCGGATATTATGACCAGGAGGAAACCAACAGAGCCGGTGAGCCCGGTGGCGATGGTTTATTTGGTGTAATTTTTGGCGATGATGATATTTTAAACGGTACACTGCCTTGGCTTCAGGAAAATCCTGATTTAGGAATGACCATTGGTCAACCTCAAATTAAAAAGACCGATATTTTCTTTAATGTTGGTATTCCATTTAAGAATGGAAATGGTGAATTCTATACATTTGGTGGACTTACCTATCGAAAAGGAAAAAGTTTCGCTTTATACAGAGCACCATACTGGATCCCGGACGAATTCAATCTACTGCATGAAGCAGGAACCGAGTATCAAGGATTTCAACCAACATTTGAAACGGATATCAGAGACAATAACAATACTGTAGGGGTTAAATTTATAGTAGAAGGATTTAATG
>JABDLA010000109.1 GCA_013001965.1 Flavobacteriaceae bacterium
AGTGATATGACCTTAAAATTATTAATGAATCATGAACGAGCTAATCGATTGATCCAGCAAAAAAGTTTAGATGCCGATCAATTGGCGTTAGAAGATGTTTTTAAAACGATAATCAATAATTCATTTAAGAAGCAACATAATGACCCATATTTGAATGAGATCCAGCAAATGGTAAATCAAAATGTTTTAAAGTATATAATGCATCTTGCGTCTTCCGATAATGCATTTATGCAGGTTAATGCTAAAGCAAGTCATGCCTTAGACTATATTAAAAGCAGTTTAGGAACTGATGAGTATAGTGCTCATTATAGAACACTACTTGAGCGGTTCAACAAAAAACCAACTGAATTTGAATTACCTACTGCTTCAAAAATTCCAGATGGTTCGCCTATTGGATCAGACATTTGCAGTTATTCATCAAACTAGAAGGTCATGCGAATCGATCTAAGAAGTGATACAGTAACCAAGCCGTCTCCCGGAATGATCAAGGCTATGATGACGGCATCTGTTGGGGATGATGTTTATAAGGAAGACCCAACGGTCAATGCATTGGAAGATCGAGTGGCCGATATGTTTGGAAAATCAAAGGCCTTGTTTTTTCCGTCAGGCAGCATGGCCAATCAGGCGGCTATAAAATTGCATACCAATCCGGGCGATCAGCTCATTTGTGATAAATATGCGCACGTATATAATTATGAAGGTGGCGGTGCCTCCTTCAATAGTGGAGTTTCCTGCAAATTGCTCGAAGGCCATCGCGGAATGTTTACAGCAGATCAAGTACTGGCCGCTATTAATCCTCCTGATTTTTATCACAGTCCGTTGACACGTCTCGTCGCTGTTGAGAATACTACAAATAAAGGCGGTGGTGCATGCTGGGATTTTTTTGAGATCAAGAAAATTGGTGAGCTTTGTCAGTCCAATAATTTGGGCTATCATCTCGACGGAGCGCGAATTTGGAATGCTTTGATAGCGAAGGATGAAACAGCCAATCAATATGGCCATATGTTTGATTCGATTTCGGTTTGTTTTAGCAAAGGCCTGGGTAGTCCGGTAGGTTCTATATTAATAGGTGATGATGATTTTATGAAAGATGCCATTCGAATTCGAAAGATCCTGGGTGGCGGGATGCGTCAAGTCGGGTATTTGGCCGCAGCGGCTAACTTTGCACTTGACCATAATTTAGAACGCCTGAAGGACGATCATGAAAAGGCTAAAGAAATCGGTATTCTATTATCTGACCTACCTTTCATTAAAACGGTTGAAGCGGTTGAAACCAATATTGTTATTTTCGAATTAAACGCTTCTGTTTCTGAAATTGATTTTATGACTGCACTTCAAAACAGTAATATTCATGCTATTGGGATGGGCGGTGGTAAATTGCGTATGGTCACTCATTTGGATTATACCGATGCTATGCACGATCATCTCTTAAAGGTTTTGGAGGCCCTTAAATTTTAATTCCCGAATAAGTTCATCCCCGGAATATTAGGCATACCTTCCTTAGCGACAGCGGCAATTTCTGCATCATGGACATCTCCGGCTTTTTTAATCGCCTTATTCAGCGTTATAATCAAATAATCTTCAAGCTGCTCTTTATCCTTTAATAAATCTGCATTTAATTCAATAGCCTTAATTTCTCTATTCGCAGTGATTTCAACCTTTATTTGGTCATTTGGACCGGATTCGTTGATATACACTGTATGTAATCTTTCCTTTGTAGCTTCGACCTTTTTCTGAGTTTCTTTCAGTTTACCCATCATTCCCATTAAATCTCCAAACATATTTTTAATTTTAATTAATTGATAAGCAAAATTACTAAATTGCCGGCCAAATAATAATTACTAAATGAAAATAAAAGTTCGATTGGTACTTTTAATTCCTTTGGTGATACCTTCTTGAAAAAAAAGAAAATTCGATGAATCCCGTTGATGATGCACCGCGCGCCAAGAAAATTGAAAAGCAACTTGAAATTCATAATGATGTCCGTATCGATAATTACTTCTGGTTAAATGACAGGGAGGATCCTGAAGTTGTCGAATATCTCAAAAATGAAAATGATTATTTAGAAAAAAAATTAAAGCATACCGAAGATTTTCAGAAAACCTTATTTGAAGAGCTGAAGGCCAGAATTAAGGAAGATGATGAATCGGTACCATATAAATATAATGGGTATTGGTATATCACGAAGTTCGAAAAAGGACAGGATTATCCCATATACACCAGAAAGAAAGAATCATTGGATGCGGAAGAAGAGCTCATGGTTGACTGCAATGCATTAGCCAAAGGCCATTCTTATTTTAAATTAACCGGACTAAATGTAAGTCCGGATAATAGGTTACTAAGTTATGGCACAGACACTATTGGGAGGCGTAAGTATACAATTCAAGTCAAGGATTTGAACACAGGTAAACTACGGCCTGAAAGATTGGAAACAACCACTGGAAGTTCAACCTGGGCCAATGATAATAAAACGCTGTTTTACACGAGAAAGAATCCAGAAACCTTAAGATCAGATAAGATTTATAAGCATAAATTAGGAGCTGATCCTAAAGCGGATGAACTTGTTTATTTTGAAGAGGACGACACCTTTTACAGTTTAATCTACAAAACTAAATCGAGAAAGTTTCTCGTAATCGTAAGCAGTAGTACGGTTTCCGATGAGTATCGCATTCTAAATGCAGATACACCTGATGGTGATTTTAGGCTATTTGCACCAAGGGAGCGGGATCATGAGTATAATATATATCATCATGAGGATCAATTTTACATAATTACCAACATTAGTGGCGCTAAGAATTTCAAGTTAATGCGAACCTCTGAAGAAGAAACTGATATAAAACATTGGGTTGAGGTCATACCGCATCGTGAAAATGTGCTGTTACAAGACATCGATACCTTTACAGACTTTCTGGTTGTAAGTGAACGAAGGGATGGATTGAATAGAATTCATGTTACACCTTTTGATGTTTCAAAGGAAAGCTATTATCTCCCTTTTGAAAGCGAAACCTATACAGCTTATTCAACCACTAACGTTGAATTTGATACAGAGATCCTTAGATACAATTACACCTCATTGGCTACACCAACAACGATAATTGACTTTAATATGCGTGATAAAACTCATAAGGTGTTAAAAGTGAGTGAAGTTCCTGATGGCAAATTCGATTCAAAAAATTATGAAGAAGATCGTGTTTGGGTAATCGCAAGCGATGGTAAAAAAGTGGCTATTTCTATGGTCTATAAGAAAGGGATGCAAAGAAATGGAAAAAATCCGCTCTTGTTATATGCTTATGGGTCTTATGGATCGACTGTAAACCCTTCATTTCGAAGGAATTACCTAAGTTTAATTGATCGAGGCTTTAATTTTGCCATTGCGCATGTTCGTGGCAGCCAATATTTGGGTCGTGAATGGTATGAGGACGGCAAGCTATTTAATAAGAAAAACACCTTTACAGATTTTATTGATTGTTCTAAACATCTCATCGATCAAAAATATACATCTCCAGAGCATCTTTATGCTATGGGTGGCAGTGCTGGCGGATTGCTTATGGGTGCCATAGTGAATATGGCCCCGGAGCTTTATAATGGTGTCATTGCGGCTGTACCCTTTGTAGATGTCATTACAACCATGCTGGACAATACCATTCCACTTACTACTTTTGAGTACGATGAATGGGGAAACCCCAATAATAATGATGCTTATACTTATATGTTGTCCTACTCACCTTATGACCAGGTAAAAGCGCAAAAATATCCAAATATGCTGGTTACAACAGGACTTCATGATTCGCAGGTTCAATATTGGGAACCTGCAAAATGGGTGGCTAAATTAAGAGAATTAAAGACAGATGATGCTATCTTATTGCTTCGAACCAATATGGATACTGGTCATGGCGGCGCTTCCGGCCGTTTTGAGGCCTTAAAGGAGGAGGCGCAGGAATTTGCCTTTTTGTTAGATTTAGAAGGTATAAACGAGTAATTCTAAAAAATTCTGTTATTTTTGCGAGGTTTTTAGGTTACATTTTTTAAATTCGTAACTCATAGATCGCATTTATGAAGCAAAATAAGCAAGTTATTGATAATGTGCTTGACCTTATTGGTAAAACACCTCTAATCAAATTAAACAACGTGACTTCCGACCTGGAAGGCGAATATTTGGCTAAAGTTGAGGCATTCAATCCAGGCCATTCTACCAAAGACAGAATAGCACTTTACATTATTGAGGAAGCGGAAAGAAGAGGCATCTTGAATCCCGGTGATACCATCATCGAAACAACTTCGGGTAATACTGGCTTTAGTATCGCCATGGTTAGTGTTATTAAAGGATACGAATGTGTTCTTGCTGTGAGCTCGAAATCATCGGCCGATAAAATAGATATGCTTAAAGCCTTAGGGGCAGAAGTTTATGTTTGTCCGGCCCATGTGACTGCAGATGATCCGAGATCATATTATCAGGTAGCAAAACGCCTGCATGAAGAAATTAAAGGATCGGTCTATATCAACCAGTATTTTAACGAATTGAATATTGAAGCCCATTATAAGACCACAGGACCAGAGATCTGGGAACAGACTCAAGGTGAAATAACACATTTGGTGGCTTGTAGTGGAACCGGAGGAACAATTTCGGGGACGGCTAAATATTTGAAGGAAAAGAATAAAAATATCAAGATTATCGGTGTTGATGCCTATGGTTCAGTATTGAAGAAATATCATGAAACACGCGAATTTGATGCCGACGAGATTTATCCATATCGTATTGAAGGCTTAGGTAAAAACCTAATTCCAACAGCTACCGATTTTGATGTCATCGATGAATTCGTAAAGGTTTCTGATGAGGAAAGTGCGCATACTACACGTGAAATCGCTAAAACTGAAGGCTTATTTGTTGGTTATACCAGTGGTGCTGCTATGCAGGCGATCAAGCAATTGAACCTTGAAGGTGAATTTGACAAAAATTCGAAAGTTGTCATTATTTTCCCTGATCATGGATCGCGATACATGAGTAAGGTTTATAGTGACGAATGGATGGAAGAACAAGGTTTCTTCGATAGCAAAAATGAAGCTACGGTGAAACGGATACAATATATCTAAATACGTGAAAATAAAGACTTGGCCTATAATATCTTAAGGTATTATAGGTTTTTTTATGTCGTTTATTTATTAACACTTGTTAAAGAATTAATTATGTTGTCAAATATTAATTTTTTATTTTTGACGCATCTAACTAAGACTAAATTAATTGATGAAGGATCTATTCGACAAAATCTATAAGGATAAGGGGCCCCTTGGAAAATGGGCGACTCATGCAGAGGGATATTTTGTTTTTCCGAAGTTGGAAGGTCAGATTTCAAACCGAATGAAATTCCAGGGAAAGGATGTAATAACCTGGAGTATTAATGATTATTTGGGCCTTGCCAATGATCCCGAAATTCGTGAAGCAGATGCTCAGGCCGCAAAGCTATACGGATCTGCCTACCCAATGGGCGCACGAATGATGTCGGGTCACACCTCATTACATGAGCAACTTCAAAATGAATTGGCGGCTTTTGTCAGCAAAGAAGCAGCATACCTCTTAAATTTTGGATATCAGGGGATGGTATCAACTATTGATGCCCTGGTAACAAAAAATGATATCATCGTTTATGATGTCGATTCCCATGCCTGTATCATTGACGGTGTCCGTTTGCATATGGGGAAACGATTTACCTATAAGCATAATGATGTGCAAAGCCTGGAGAAAAACCTGGAACGAGCAACGAAACTTGCCGATCAAACTGGTGGTGGTATTTTAGTCATTTCCGAAGGTGTATTTGGAATGCGGGGCGAACAAGGGCGACTTAAGGAAATCATTGAACTCAAAAAGAAATTCAATTTTAGATTTTTAGTTGATGATGCGCATGGTTTTGGAACCTTGGGTAAAACCGGTGCCGGAGCAGGAGAGGAGCAAGGCATTCAGGATGGCATTGATGTTTATTTTGCAACCTTTGCCAAATCGATGGCAAGTACGGGAGCATTTATTGCAGCCGATAAAGAAATCATCGATTATTTAAAATATAACCTGCGATCTCAGATGTTCGCAAAATCGCTTCAAATGCAATTGGTAGTTGGCGCGCTTAAACGCCTTGATATGCTGCGTACAAGGCCCGAAATGAAAGCCAATCTCTGGAAAATTGTTGATGCACTTCAAAGCGGATTAAAAGATCGGGGATTCGACATTGGAACTACGCAAAGTTGTGTGACGCCAGTGTACCTGAAAGGTAGTATTCCTGAAGCCATGGCATTGGTCAAGGATTTAAGAGAGAATTATGGCATTTTCTGTTCAATTGTGGTATATCCGGTAATTCCAAAAGGATTGATCCTGTTACGAATGATTCCAACGGCTACGCATACCCTGGAAGATGTTGAAATTACGCTCAATGCCTTTTCAGCAATCCGGGACCGCTTGCATAATGGAACCTACAAGCGCCTATCTGCAGCCGTTTCGGCCCAAATGGGAGAATAATTAATTCAATTTTTATAGATCGAAATTAAGCGATTTCCTTTCGGAAGGTGCAGCGTTTTTTATGGACTTTCGGATTGAAATGCCGCCATAATTTATGAATAGCTTCATTATCGGCAAGTTCAGGCCCTCTTATACATTCTACAATATTTTTTTTACCAAACTCTTTATAATATTCGTCGAATATAATGGCGGTAACGCCTTTATTCTGGTATTCAGGGATAATTCCTATGAGATAAAAAGTCACGGCTTTTGATTGTTTTTTTGCCTGTAACAAATGACGAAAACCAAAAGGGAAAAGCTTGCCATTCATTTTCTGTAATGCCTCTGCATATGAAGGTGTAACAATTGCAAATCCAATAAGTTTATCATCTTTATCAACCACGAATTTTACATATTCAGGATCTAAAAAACTCAGGAATTTCTCTTTAAAATACTCGCGTTGTGCCTGATTAATTTCTACGAAGGTCGAGAGAGTTGCATGAGATTTGGAAAAGACATCAAACATTTCGTCGGCATAAGGCAGAATATCTTCGTTCTTATTAAAAATTAAGGTCTTGAGCTGGTATCTTTTTTTAACCAATTCCTGGGCTCTGATAAATGGTTCCGGTTGAATGTCTTTGTACAGAAATTTACTCTCCAAATATTCCTTCTCCACTTCAAAACCGAGCTGTTCAAAATGATTGACATAATAAGGATGGTTATACCATGTGATCATACTGCCAATATGATCAAAACCTTCGGTCATAACACCCACCTTATCTAAATTTGAAAAGCCAACCGGGCCTTCCATATACGTCAAATTGTTGGCAATACCAATGGATTTGACTTTTTCGATTAGGGCTTTGGAGACGTCGAGATCATCAATAAAATCGAACCATCCAAAACGCATTTTTTTGAGGTCCTGGTTCTTTACTTCCAACCAATTAATTATGGCGGCAACACGGCCTACAAGTTCACCATTTTTATAAGCCAAAAATAAGGTGGCTTCGGCATCCTTAAATACAGGATTAATCTTTGTGTTAAAGGTTTTGAGTTCCTGGTTAATAATAGGAGGCACCCAATATTTAGAGTCTTTATAAAGGCTAAAAGGAAATTTTACAAAAGCTTTGCGATCCTTTTTTGATTGTACTTCTTTTACTGTAATCATTGCTTATAAACCACTATCATCTTTGAAATCTTCGGCTTTTTTTCGATTTTTTCTATTCCTTTTCTTTTTGCCCTTTTTTCTGGATCTTCTGTCGGCTTCATCCTTTGCCGAAGTCCCATCATTTCCGGTTTCTTCCGGATCTTTATGGAAATCTAAACGATATGAAGCTCCGAAATTAACATTAAAAACAGAAGGGGTGTCTTTGGTATTAAAAGTAAGGGCTGTATCTAATTGAAAATTCTGTGTCCATAAATAAGCGCCACCAAAACGAAATAAATTATCTGCATAGAAATCACTATTGATTCCTTGTGCCTCTCCAAATACCGCCCATTGCTGACCGACGGATTTTGTCAAGGTTAAAATATATTGAAAATCGGAAAAATCGCTGCCAATTCTATCCTTTAGTACATTGATCACAAATACCCAACCACCTGTAAAATTATGCTGTGTGGCCACCATGACCTTAGGGCTAAACCCTTCGACGTCCGGGGCTGTAAACGGATTACCTTTTTGATCGAAATTAGCACCTACATATACAGATACGGCAGGGATCAGGAACTTCCATTTAAAACCGCGATTAGCGTGATAGCTGTATAAATT
>JABDLA010000118.1 GCA_013001965.1 Flavobacteriaceae bacterium
CCTTTTGAAAGAGAAAGATATAAATAATAACAACACAGAAACCCTAAAAGTCTCTTAATAAGGGTAATAAAACAAAAAGATTATGAGAAGAAAATAACTAATTCCCTCCGTCACCATCGGCAAATAAAACGATTCCAAGAGCAAGGATGATCGCCAGGGGAGTAAAACTAATGATGGTTGAGGCGGTCTTATCGTGTTCCTTGATCTCGGTGATCTTGTCCTCCTGAAGTATCATAGCCTCCGAGGAGCTGTATCGCTTAGGAACTCCAACATACTGCCCATCCACAGCTTCAATTCTCTTGAATTGTATGGGTTTTGGGTATTCTGAAGTGGTAACTTTCACTTGTTTTTGGGTTGAGATCGCTTCTTCGAGCGTGAGCGAGCCTTTGTAAACGCTGCATCCCTGCAAAAGGATGAGCAGGGCTAGTAGGATTGGGGTTGATTTCATGGCGTTTTAGTTTTATTTAGTTTCAATATAAGCAATTTCCGGGCGATCTTTTGATGTAGATTCGGACTTGAAAGCGAACAATTGTCTGTAATTCATCACATCGGGAACATCATCCAACGAACATAAATAGGAAACAGCGGCACAAAGGCCATCGAAAAGAACTTCCTTCGAAACACTTTTTTCGGGAACGTTTTTACGAGGGTTCAATGGAATTGTAAATCTGCAGCCCATTAAAAATTTACGTTCCAGCTTGAGTAATTGTGACGGGGAATATCCAAAATACCTTTTCCCGAAAACTTCGTTGACCTTTCCAACATAATTGAGTTGTGCAGAGCCGTGATCATCGGTAAAATGCCTCCAGAAATCGCGATTGTCGCACACGTTTCCAACCGCACATCGATTGGGGCATTCAGGGATGAGCGCTTCATTATGAAAGGCTACATATAGTTTGTTTATCGCGTTTTCGAGACGGGCGGGAAACTTCATAGCATTGTTTTTTATTCTGAATAGCAAGTCGCTTGGCGATATGTTTTTCAGAAAAAAGATAAGAAATTCTAATGACAATAACTTAGCCCGGTAGGTTGTTAACAATTATCAGGGAATGGTTCGGAATTATTTCAGCATAAAAATCTGAAAGATAGACCAGCCATCATTTGAATAATTGTAACTAACTTCGTACTAGTGAGTCATTTAATACCCCATGAGAATAAAAGAAAACATAGCCAGCGAATTCAATGAGTTTTCCGCCAATTATACCAATGACATGATCGCATGCGTGCCTCATTATCTCGATTTGATCTCCAGTTTTACAAAAGATCTGCCGCATCAATTCGATCCGAAACGCATTTTGGACCTGGGTTGTGGTAACGGGAATGCCACTGCCGAAGTACTTCAAAAGTACCCGGAGGCTCAATATTATTTGTTGGATGCTTCGGAAAAAATGCTCGAACTCTGTCAACACCGATTTATAGGTTCGGACATGAGTTACCTCACTTCTTATTTTCAGGATTATGAGTTTGAAAGTGACTTCTTTGATATGATAATCGCGGGGTTCAGCCTTCACCACTGTGATTCCGAAGAAAAGAAAAGCCTGTTTAAAAAGATATATAAGGCATTAAAAAGCGGTGGGATCTTTGGGATGTCCGATCTAATGATCGATAAGAACGAACCCGAACATAGGCAACTACTTCAGGATTGGAAACAATTTGTTTTGAAGAATTTTCCCGACGAAGATAAGTGGGAGTGGCTTATGGAGCATTACGATGAGTTTGACAAACCGGATCATTACAGCAGCCAGATCCAATGGCTTAAGGAGGCGGGGTTTTCAACTATCCACACGGTTTTTCAAAATGACTATTGGGTTCATTTGAGAGCTATCAAATGATCTTACTATTATTCTGAATCACGATACTCACCTCTTGAACTGTTCTATTTTTAATCATTCATTCAGTTAAAGAGCGGCTTATATATGTCTTTTCTTCCTATGAGAAGAATAACATTCAATATACCTACCAGAAAAGCCGGCCAGGCTTTTACGAGATCTCCGTTGGAAATACTGAATATAATGAATGCCACGGTTAGCGGAAACAATACAATGAGAATAAACGGAGTCCATTTGTTGAAGATCAAGAATAAACCGATGATGATCTCAAAGATGTACAGGGCCGGTAGATAGGAGGCGACGGCATCTAAAAAATCTTCTGTAACATCCGGCATGGCACCATAACTTGCCGGCAGAAAATGAAAGAACTTGTTGAGTGCATAGAAAATCAAGAATATTCCAAGAGCTGTTCGTAAGATGTCATGAATTGTATAATTTCTTGCCATAATTAGTTCGTTTATTATTGGTTAAACAATTGATCTTTTACAAATCATTGGTAACCAAAAAGTGTTAATAGTTAGTTGGTTTTCAATTTGTTAAATTATAATTTGAGTTTAGATACGGAAATGATAATTATCATGCCATCAAAATCCTTAAAAACTCCTTGGTGAGTCGCGAAGGAGCAAGAGAACAATGTGTCTGGCATTGGATAAGTGGAATGGTGCGACAAACCGATCCGGTGGTAAAAGATGTTAATTTTAGTCAAAATGATGCTAAACAAAGTTAAATACTGGGTTTGACTGACAATTTTTCGAGATCTTGAAAACAAAAACTATGTTACGAACTACTACCATCTACGGACTTATCATCGCGGCATCATTGATCGCCTATTTCTTATTGATGAAATTATTAGGCTTACATCAATATCCCGCCCTCAGTATTGTAAACGCGTTCTTATTTGGCGGTGGAATTTACAGAGCCATTCGAACCTACAGGAGAGATCACCCCAACAATGAATACCTTGATGCATGGCAAGTAGGTATTTTAAGTGGTGCTACAGCCACCATCATATTCACGGGTTTCATGGCAGTCTATATGTACCAGATCGATTCGGTTTTCGCAAACCAAATGCTGGCCAGTTGGAGTATAAATTATAATACCGGGGTTCTGATAATGTTATTATCAATGGTTTTGATGGGCTTTTCTACAACCATGGTTTGTGTATTATCCTTTATGCAACTGTTCAAGACATCCTGGAATACAACTAAAACTGCACGAGTGGCTGATTCCCGAAGCTAACTCTTCCTCGCGTCAAGATGCATAAACAGACTTAGGTTTTCGCCTTTCCTTATTTAAAATCGAATTAGGTTTGCGATAGCCCTGTCTCCAATCTTCGTAAGACGACCGAATATTTCTTTGTGACAGAGGTTGCACCTTATACACTATTGTGATTCATAAAGCTATTTAAATAATAGCGTTCGTAAGTTACTTTTTTGCCTTTTGGGAATATTACCTAGGTAACGCTAATTTACCCTCGTAGAACATCGGCATATGTAAAATACAATTCCTGAATTTTTCTTTTATATGTAAGTTTTATTCCTACATATTTTTTTCATTTTTTATATTTTTTCGTTGTACTGCATATTTATTCGTTGTTATGCCGTGTGTAAAAGTTTATTTAACAGTTCGGTATTCAAATAGTATTATCTTTGTAGTACCCAAATTTAATCTTATGAAATCGTATTTTGCCCCCGTTGCGATTCCCATTTTCTTCTTTGTTCTAGGAAGCTCAACGATCTTCTCTCAAGTAGGTATT
>JABDLA010000131.1 GCA_013001965.1 Flavobacteriaceae bacterium
GGTATGTATGAATATTATCTACATTTTGTTATGATTAATTGTTATTAATCAACTTTATATATTATGGAAAATTTTACGTTTAGATTCAACAGATCTAAATTTAAAAGCAATCCGATTTCCCTTTGGATATTGGCTTGCTTTTTTATTTTGGGTAATTCTCAATTTTTTTATGGACAAACCGTACCCTTAGGTACGACAGTTCATGCCAATTTTGGCGTAGATGCCGATGTGCACTCAGGCTTGTTATCATTCGATACCATGGCCCAGGATCCATTTGGAACCGATGACTGGGTAGAAGGTGTTTCAGGTCAGGGTGTAATAGACGAAACTATGGCCGCGACCATTCAACAACTTCAAAATGGTGAAAATATCCAGGCTGAATTCAGAATGTCACAGCCTATCAATTATGTAGACCCAGCCGGAAACACCTGGTTGGATGCCGTTTATTTACGGGATCAGAATACTAAAGGTGGTAATAAGGATGTCACTGTTTTTGGAGCTGGTGCCGATAAGAATTTTGACGATCCCAATACCTGGGATGTCAAAGAGGGTGATGTGCCACAAAAGAACGACATTATTGATGTATATGCGCATTTCAGGCGCGGAGCCGGTTTTCCGAGTGATCCTTTTCTTTGGGCATTCCTGGCGGCTTCCACACGAAGTGATGACGGAACAAGTTATGTAGATTTTGAATATTACAGAGAGCCGGTGACCTATGATCCCGTGACGGAAATTCTATTTTCTGCCGGAGTGGATTGTGGACATACCGCATGGGAGTATGCCGCAAACGGCTTTACCATTGAATTTGGAGACGTTATATTTTCGACCAATTATACGCAAGGTGGTGTTGCAGCCGACGTGCGATTATATGTCTGGATAGATTCCAGTGAATTGGCCGGACTGGCCGGTGATTTGTCCGCCTTTGAACAGGATGATGTCGATGCCTTCAACCTTCTGGCAGCACGTCCTTATGATTTAGGCGATGAAAACGGGGATTTTGAATTTTACAATTGTAATAACGATAATAATAATCCATTTGGTTACGTGCGTATCGTTCAAAGAACAGATGTTGCAGGTGCTGAAGATTCAATTTTCGCACAGGTTAATTCAACGGGGAATGTTGATACAGCGAGTTGGGGAACCATTAATTCTTCCCAAAATCCCTTGGTGGTTTTCGAATATGTACCGCCAACCTTTGCAGAGTTTGGTATAAATGCCACTTTATTAGGCTTAGATCCAACAGGGAATACCGGTATTTGTGAACCAGCTGGTGGATCAGTCATGGTAAAATCACGCTCTTCCGATTCCTTTGAGGCAGAATTAAAAGATTTAGTCGGTCCATTCCAATTGGGTGATACACCAGAATTTACTGTAACCATCGATGGTGATGACCTGCCATGTACGACGAATTCTTCTATTGATCTCGTCGCTACGGCTTTACCACCAGGAAACTATACTTATAAGTGGTTTAAGGATGATGTTGAGATTCCAGGCGAAACCGGCGATACAATTACAGTAACCATGGAAGGCAGCTATCGGGTAGAAGCTACCATCGAAGGTGGATGTACATCCCAGAGCGAGCCATTCGTGGTAAATCTCATTGCGATCCCACCAACAATTGAATGTCCACCAGATGTCAATGTAGAATGCGGTAATCCAACCGATCCCAATGCAACTGGAATGCCTGTTGTCTCGGATGGTTGTGGAGCAACTACAACCGATTTTGTTGATAACTTTACACCAGGATGTGGCCTTACAGGTGTCATTACCAGAACCTGGACCGCTACTGATAGTGAAGGCAACCAGGTAAGTTGTGATCAAATAATAACCATAGTTGACACAACTGACCCAATTATTGTTTGCCCGGCCGATATAACTTTTGATTGTGAAATTGGCGATGCCGGAGTAGCTACTGCCGATGATGTATGTGATCCGAATGTGACCATTACATCAAGCGATGTCACCGATTTAGATAACTGTGGATTAGGTACAATTACAAGAACCTGGACAGCGACTGATGACTGTGGAAATTCTTCTAGTTGTGTACAATTGATCACTATTAAGGATGATACACCACCGGTTATTACCTGTCCTGGCGACGCCACATTTGATTGTGTGGCCGGAGATTCAGGCGTAGCGACAGCTACCGATAACTGTGATAATGATCCAGTGGTCACCTTTGTAGATTCAGGATCTTTAGATAACTGTGGATTAGGTACAATTACCAGAACCTGGACAGCGACCGATTGTGCAGGCAACCAAAGCAGTTGTGTGCAATTGATCACTGTTAAGGATGATACGCCACCGGTTATTACCTGTCCTGGCGACGCCACATTTGATTGCGAAGCAGGAGATTCAGGCGTAGCCACGGCTACCGATAACTGTGATGACAATCCAGTGGTCACCTTTGTAGATTCAGGCAGCTTGGATAATTGTGGATTAGGTACCATTACCAGAATCTGGACAGCGACCGATTGTGCGGGCAACCAAAGCAGTTGTGTGCAATTGATCACTGTTAAGGATGATACACCACCGGAAATTACCTGTCCTGCTGATTTTTCAGTCCAATGTGTAGAGGATGTTCCGTCTTGTAATCCATTAGATGCCACCGCTTCTGATAATTGTGGAGATGTGACAGTTACATGTGTTCAAGGTCCATTAGTTGGCGGCCCATGTGGCGGAACAATTACCAATACCTATACAGCTACAGATTGTGCAGGTAATACAACAACTTGTACACAAACCATAACCGTTAATGACACCGAAGATCCGGTATTTATAGATTTACCAACTGATGGTGATTTAGAATGTATGGAGGAATTTATGAGTATTACTGTCAATTGGACAGATAATTGTTCTCCTGATGGTCAGTATACTGCTGATCCTGTCATAACGAAAACCGATTGTTTTGAAGTGGCAGAATACATTTTTATCGCGGAAGATGAGTGTGGTAATAGGGTTGAGGAAGTTGTGAAATTGCAAAGAGAAATTGACCTTATTGAGAATTGTGAAACAGCCTTTGGCTTTAATAAGGATGTTGGACAATGTTTCATTCCAACATTTAGCAGATGGGGTTGGACCAATTTGATTCAGGTTGAAGGTAATTATACCTTACAACTCTATGCCGGTGCTGCACACTGTAATCCAAGTAATGGTGCAAATGTCGGAACCGTAGAGATTGAATATGTTGGTGGAATGGTCACCGTCGTATATAATATGTTTGATGGTTATGTCATGTCAGAAATGCATTTGTATGTTGGATGTGATAAATACCCAACCAAACCAAACGGTTCACAAACAGTGGCTCCAGGACAGTATACATTTAAAGATGATAATTTAGATAATCTTACAAGTTATACTGTGGGACCAATACCTGTTGAAGATTCATTCTATCTCATTGCGCATGCGGTTACATGTGAAGTTATTTGCCAATGTACTGATCCGTTCGGTGGTAGTGGATCACTCGTACCGAATAGTAATTTCGATACCCTTGAATGTGGATTTATTGAAAAGGGAGCTAAGAGCAGCAGTATAGTTGACTTTAAGGCATATCCTGTACCATTTATGGATGTAGTCAATATAGCCTATGACTTCAACTTTGATACCGATGTTACTATTGAAGTGATTGATTTACACGGATTCGTTGTTGCTAAATCAACTAATCGTGATTATGTGAAAAACTCGAAAGCCGTAACTCAATTTGATCTTTCACGATATAAAGATCAATTATTATTTGTGAAATTATCCACGAATAATGGAATTGCCTTTAAGAAGATCATATCCTCAAATAAGAAGCGATAAAATTGAGTTAATAGCAAATTTGATTTTTTTGAGAAGCAACCGAACTTTCGGTTGCTTCTCTATTTTATTGTGCCAAATCCAATAATAATTTGACATTGACTTGATGAGGTCCGTCAAAAGGAAGAATATTGACTTGTTCCCCAAACAATTCAACGACCCTGTTTTTTTCCAGTTGTATGCGGTCTTCGTCCAGATATTCATCTTGTGTGCCATAAATCAATGAGACTTTTGAACTAAAGAAGTCAAAGTGGGAGGATTCAAGTTCCTTTGGGATTCCACCTGACATTAAAATGAGATGAGAACAATTTAATTTTCGCCTAGCAAGATAACGCATGGCCACAGAAACCCCCTGAGAATACCCCAGTATAATCAAGTTGATATCCTCCGGAAGCGCTTCATTTTGAAAAATTGCATCAAAATTACGCATTACATTCTCAGTATCTTTCAAGGTATTTTCTTTGGTTAACCAGGAACCGCCAACATGTTGAAATTTTGGAGGAATATAGTATTTGCTTTGGGCCTGTGGAGCTATGAAATAATTTTCATCAGCATTTAATCCCTTGAAATATTTTAGAAAATACCGACTCAAATAGCCCATACCATGGCAAACGAACCATACGTTTTTAGTAGTATCACTGAGCTCATTTAAGGTTGAATACGTATTTGTTGTTTGATAGGATATTTCCTTTTCAATTGAATTCATTTTATACTTGGGTTTTGTACTTTTACAATTCCAGTTTAAAAATAAGCTATTCTATGCAATTTACTAAAGAAGAAGTTTTGGCTGAAGCAAACCGCGTCAGTAAAAATACATTGATGGAAACCCTTGAGATCGAAATGATCGATTTTGGAGATGATTTTCTTACTGCCAGAATGCCGGTGACACCTAAGGTCTATCAACCTGACGGAATCCTTCATGGTGGTGCCACATTAGCCTTAGCCGAAAGTGTGGGTAGTTTTGCAGCGCACATATTTGTTGATACCGACAAGGTATTTGTTAGAGGTATTCAAATAACAGCCAATCACATTAAGGCTGTAAAAGATGGTTATGTATATGCCAAAGCAACCTTTCTTCATAGAGGAAGAACGACCCAGTTATTAAATATTGAAGTGAAAGACGATCATGATAATGTGATATGTATTTGTAAACTTTCTACGATATCACTTTCGAAGAACAATTAACGGATGCAGGAAGATTCTTTTTTTGAGGCCATATCCAATCATTATAAAAATGAATTACCATTCGTTGTTTACTGCAAACCCTTTTCATTCGATATCATGGCTTGCCTTCAAAAAGACAATACCCTCTATAAAATAAATGACTTCAGCGAAAGCGGATTTGTGTTTTCGCCTTTCGATTTCAGGAAGGATTCAATTCTTATACCATTCAGTAGATCACAGCAAATAAAATTGTCTTCAGAACTCAATACACATGGCCTTGATAAACAGTATGACATTCCGGTCGAAACTAACAAAGAGCAGCATCTTCAACTTGTTCAGAAGGCTTTAGATTGTATTAAAAATAAAGAGTTTGAAAAATTAGTCGTATCAAGGGAGGAGATCATCACGATTCCGGCTATTGATGTCATTCGAACCCTCAAAAGACTACTTATTAATTACAACGGTGCTTTTGTGTATTGCTGGTTTCATCCACAGGTAGGACTTTGGTTAGGTGCAAGCCCGGAATCCCTGATTAAAATAAAGGGGAATCAATTTGAAACAATGGCTCTGGCAGGAACACAACCGTATTCAGGAACTTTAGACGTGAAGTGGTCGAACAAGGACAGGGAAGAGCAGCAAATTGTCAGCCGCTATATAAAGGAGGTGATGGAACCTTATTTAAACAACATTATAATTTCTGAATCGAAAACGGTGAAGGCAGGAAAACTAATACATTTAAGAACAGATATTTCCGCTCAGATCCCTGATGGAGAACATATGATAAACAAACTCATTCTTCAATTGCATCCTACACCAGCAGTGTGTGGCATGCCAAAACTAAAGGCCATTCAGTTTATTATTGATAATGAGAGTTATAATCGCGAATTCTATACCGGTTTTTTAGGCGAATTAAATAAAGAGGCCAAAATCAATGAGCGACTCAATCAGGAGGAATCCAATGAAGACCTTGTTGAAAATTTCGATACGACAACCGATCTTTATGTCAATTTGAGATGCATGCAGATCAGAGACAATCAGGCACGATTGTTTGTTGGGGGTGGAATTACAATAGCATCAGATCCGGAATTAGAATGGGAGGAGACCGTCCACAAAGCAAAAACAATGAAGTCTGTAATTGCTTTTTAATTGCAACTTAAATACCTTTATGCCGTCAATGAAACTTCCAAAAATCCCACTTGCCCAAACGGTCATCAAACTTTGTGAACTCAAGGGTATAAAACACATAATCATATCACCGGGCAGCAGAAATGCGCCGCTTACTATTGGTTTTACAAATCATTCCTTTTTCAAATGTTACAGTATAGTTGATGAACGCTCAGCTGCCTTTTTTGCTCTTGGGATCGCTCAGCAATTGAATGAGGCCGTGGCTTTGGTATGTACTTCGGGAAGTGCCTTATTGAACTATTATCCGGCTGTGGCGGAAGCTTATTTTAGTGAAATACCGCTAGTTATTCTATCATCTGACCGACCTGAGTATTTGGTTGGAATTGGTGACGGACAAACCATCGATCAAAAGAATGTTTATGGTAATCATGTCCTTTTCTCCGCTAATTTGAAAGAAGATATCAAAGCTGAACGATCAAACCAAGGTCAGGAACCTAAAATCATCCAGGGACTTGAGAACAAACTTGAGAAATTCATTGGGATACAGCGAACAATTCAGGAGAAAAATGCCGAAAAGATCAATAGTGCCTTGAATACGGCCATTTTGAATAATGGCCCTGTTCATATAAATCTGCCTTTCAATGAACCATTGTATGAGACTATCGATCATTTTATTATTGAGCAGCTGTCGGCCGAATTGAATAAAACAGCACCAAAAATCGATGAGCAAAGTTTGGATGAATTGGTTGATCAATGGAATGCTGCATCGAAAAAAATGATCCTGGTGGGTGTAAATCACCCCAATGAAATTGAACAGGAATTGCTGGAAAAGTTGACAGATGATGAAAGTGTCATCATCTTTACCGAAACCACCTCAAACCTGCATCATCAAGATTTTTTTCCGAGTATCGATAAGATCATCGCACCCTTAACAGAAAGCGAATTTGAACAATTGCAACCAGAAATATTACTAACCATCGGTGGTATGATTGTGTCGAAAAAAATAAAAGCATTTTTACGCCAGTTTCAACCGAAACAACATTGGCATTTGGGTGAGAATAGGGCGAACGACACTTTTTTTTGTTTGAACCATCACCTGAATTATGCACCTAACGATTTCCTATTGAAATTCTTGGATAAGATTAAGAACCAAAGAAGTGAATATAAACCGTATTGGTCGGAAATTAGGACATTAAGGAAATCAAAACACGATCACTATTTGGATACGATTCCATTCTGCGATCTTAAAACTTTTGATATTGTGTTAAAGGCATTACCTGATGACTCCATATTACAAGTTGGAAACAGTTCGGCCATAAGATATGTACAGTTGTTTGACCTGAAGCCGTCTATTGAGGTGTTTTGTAATCGAGGAACAAGCGGAATTGACGGCAGCACTTCCACCGCGGTTGGTTCAGCCGTTGTTTCACAAAAACAAACGACTTTGATCACGGGAGATCTCAGTTTTTTTTACGACAGCAATGGCCTTTGGAATGATCATATTCCGGCTAATTTCAGAATTATCGTGATCAACAACGGGGGCGGAGGGATATTCAGAATTCTACCCGGACATAAAAACACCGAAAATTTTGACACCTATTTTGAGACCACTCATAATTTAAGTGCGAATCATTTATCTGAAATGTATAATTTTGAATATTTTAAGGCTGAAAAGGCTTCAGAAATAAATGAGGTGCTAGGTGGTTTTTTTAAAGCATCGGATAAACCTAAAATATTAGAGGTTATTACGCCGCGAACCACCAATGATGAGATCTTACTTAATTATTTTAACTATATCAAATAAAGCACTATGAATCAACGTGATAAACTCATTGTAAAGTATGCCGAAGATCTTAAATTACGATTTGATGAAGAGGCCGACTTGGAACTTCTGAAAAAAATTACCATTGGGCTCGGACCTTCGATCTATAATCGCGATTCTGCCACGATTTCCAGTTCAGAAGAAAGTGAATTCGAACGCGTTAAGACACAGTTTTTAGAACGAAAATTAAAGCTTGATCCGATTGAAACTGACCTTGATTCGCCCTTGACAAACATTTTAGAGAAATATGGTCGAACCCATCGGACTAAATACAGGGCAGTCGTTTATTATTTGCTCGTTAAGTATTATAGAAAAGAAGAGGTGTATTAAGTACAAGATCGTGTCTTATTGCTTACATTTGCGGCATGATTGCAATAGGAGAATATAACACACTTACCATACTAAGAGAGCGCGAACAAGGTCTTTATTTATGCGATGAAGAAGAGAATGAAGTGTTGCTTCCCAACCGATATGTTCCTGAAAGCTTTAAAATTCATGATCAAATAGAAGTATTCGTTTACCTGGATAACGAAGAACGACCTGTTGCAACCACTGATAAGCCTTATATAAAACGAAATGAATTTGCCCTTCTTCGTTGTAATGAGGTCAATGATTATGGCGCTTTTTTAGATTTTGGATTGGTGAAAGAATTGTTTTGCCCCTTTAAAGAACAGGCTTTCAAAATGAAAGCAGGACAGTGGTATTTGGTCTATTGTTATGTCGATGAGGAGACTGAAAGATTGGTAGCTTCCAGCAAGACCAAACGATTTTTAGACAATAAGAAATTGACCGTTGAGAAATTTGATGAGGTTGACTTGATCGTTTCACATCCTTCTGAAATTGGAATGAATGTTATCGTCAATGAAAAGCACCTTGGCTTAATTCATAAAAATGATGTTTATAGAGATATGAGCATAGGGGATCGGTTCAAGGGTATTGTAAAAAAAGTCAGGCCAGATAACAAACTTGATATTGTTTTAAGTCAAATCGGCTATAAAAGTATTGAACCAAATGCCGATCTCGTTTTGAAAGAATTAAACGATAACAGCGGATTTCTTCCCTTAAATGACAAATCATCACCGGAAGCCATAAAAGAACTGCTTCAGATGAGCAAAAAGAATTTCAAAAAGGCCATAGGTAACCTATACAAACAACGTATTATATCGATCGATGAGGATGGTATTCGTCTAAAGTCCTAATTGCAATCTTAGTCAATATTCTCAGCAGCTTTCACTCTCGAATTTATAGTTTCGACGGCTTCATATAAGTTATTGAATTTGATATTTTGTGTTGTGCAAAAGGTATCTTCAATATGGGCACTAAGTCGTCCCGGACTTGAATTGGCAACAACGCCATAACCTGCCAGATTGGTAAATCGTTCCTTTGCTTTGACCACGTCCATAGGTTGCATGGAATAGGAATTGACACGATTGGAAATGATACCAAAGCTTCGTGCATCTCCAAAATAATTTTGAATATTATCAAGAAGTTTAATCGATGCTTCTAATGTAACATGCTGACCTTCACTGAATTCGATGATCGCAAAGTGATTGAAAAAGTGAAGGTCACCTATGTCATGAGATACCGATTTAATGACATGGTTCTTTAAGTTGGATTCTAAAACTTTCATTGTAAATGCAATTAATCATTGAGGGATAATTCGAGGGATTTTGAATGCCACTAATATATTATGCTCCAAAAAAATATCCAACTAAAAATTATTTATTTTATGTGTACTTTTGTTTCAAACAAAAATGGAGATCTCAAATGAGTACTATTAATTGGGTAACCGTAAAAGACTATGAGGACATCACCTATAAGAAGTCTGATGGTGTTGCCAGAATTGCTTTTAATCGCCCAAATGTTAGAAATGCATTTCGGCCGAAAACAACCAGCGAATTATATGAAGCCTTTTATGATGCACAGGAAGACACTTCCATTGGTGTAGTCCTCTTAAGCGCTGAAGGTCCTTCTACAAAAGATGGGGTATGGAGCTTTTGCTCTGGTGGCGACCAAAAAGCCAGAGGGCATCAGGGCTATGTTGGTGAGGATGGCTACCACCGTTTAAATATTCTCGAAGTACAACGGTTAATTCGATTCATGCCAAAGGCTGTCATAGCTGTGGTCCCGGGATGGGCTGTTGGTGGCGGTCATAGTTTACACGTTGTTTGTGACCTGAGCCTGGCAAGTGAAGAGCATGCGATCTTTAAACAGACAGATGCCGATGTCACTAGTTTTGATGGTGGTTATGGGTCGGCTTATCTGGCTAAAATGGTGGGCCAGAAAAAGGCACGGGAAATATTTTTCCTTGGAAGAAATTACTCTGCCAAAGAAGCCTGCGAAATGGGTATGGTCAATGCCGCAGTCCCACACGATCAATTAGAAGAAACCGCCTATCAATGGGCTCAGGAAATACTGGCAAAATCACCTACATCTATTAAAATGTTGAAGTTCGCCATGAATTTAACTGATGATGGTATGGTTGGCCAACAGGTTTTTGCAGGTGAAGCTACGCGTTTGGCATATATGACCGATGAAGCCAAGGAGGGCCGGGATGCTTTTCTTGAAAAACGAAAACCGAATTTCGATAAAAAGTGGATCCCTTAAAAATTTGTGCTATTAATGAATTCAATTAAACTTTGGCTCTCAGCATTTAGAGTGCGAACCTTACCGCTTTCGGTATCCGGGATTATTATTGGAGGGTGTTTGGCCTATTACAACGGCGTTTTTGATTTCCCGGTTTTCGGACTGGCCATATTAACGACACTCAGTTTGCAAATTTTATCTAATCTTGCGAATGATTATGGTGATGGGGTAAAAGGGACCGATAATCAGGATAGGATAGGGCCTGAACGTGCAATCCAAAGTGGAGAAATTTCCCCGGAAAAAATGTTTCAGGGTATTCGCATAGCTATACTTTTCGTCATCTTTTTTGTATTCGCAACGGTGTATATGGCCTTTGGCATACACGACCTGCTTTACTCTATAACATTTTTTATTCTTGGTGGTTTGGCGGTTTATGCGGCCATAAAATATACAATGGGGAAATCGGCTTATGGCTACCGTGCCATGGGCGATCTGATGGTTTTTCTTTTCTTCGGATTATTAAGCGTGATGGGATCCTATTTTCTTTTTGCAAAACAGATCGATCATGTCGCCTTTCTACCGGCCTGTGTGGTTGGATTACTTAGTGTTGGTGTTCTCAATCTCAATAATATGCGTGACATTGAATCAGACAGGGCCGTAAAAAAAATAACTGTTGCTGTTAAACTGGGATGGCAAAAAGCCAAAATATATCACTTATCTCTCATTGCATTGGCGCTCATCCTCGCGACCTTATTTGGTGTGTTGTATTATACCTCACCATATAGTCTTATTTTTTTCCTGGCATTTATTCCAATTATCCGGCATATGCTTATCGTTTACAGAACCAATACACCTGCCGATTTAGATCCGCAGTTAAAAATACTGGCATTGTCAACCTTTTTGCTCTCTGTTTTACTTGGACTTGGGCATATATATAATGCCATATAATTCGTATTTTAGTTTAAACTTTTTGTATTATGAAGATCACATTTTTGGGCCATGCCAGCCTTCATATTGAGGTAGGAGATTTTTCGTTAATCGTTGATCCATTTATTTCAGCAAATGAAAAAGCAAATCATATCAATTTAGAAGACCTTAAGGCCGATTTTATTTTGTTGACCCATGCGCACCAGGATCATATTCTGGATGTCGAATCAATCGCTCAGCGAACAGAGGCCATAATCATTTCAAATTATGAGATCGTTAGTCATTATCAAGCCAAGGGATTTCAGGGACACCCCATGAATCATGGCGGTGAATGGGACTTCGATTTTGGCCGATTAAAATACGTCAATGCCATTCATACCTCTTCTTTTCCCGACGGATCCTACGGTGGCCAGCCTGGCGGATTTGTAATAGAAGGGGAGCATAAAACAATATACATCGCCGGTGATACCGCGCTAACCCATGATTTGAAACTTATTCCAATGCGTTTGTCCTTAGACCTTGCCATTCTCCCTATCGGTGATAATTTTACCATGGGTATTGAAGATGCCATAATTGCAAGTGACTTCATCGAATGCGATAAAATTCTTGGATATCATTACGATACATTCGGTTATATCGAGATTGATCACGATGAGGCCAAACGTAAGTTTTTTGAAAAGAATAAAGACTTAATGTTACTTGAAATAGGAGAATCCCTGGAGCTCTAAATGAAGGCGTCCTGTAAAAAACATATTCTTGAGTTTAAGCAACCGAGTGGTACATCACGCGGTATTATGACTTCGAAGGAAACCTGGTTTTTGATTCTTAATCATCGAGGAAAATCAGGTATTGGAGAATGCGGGTTACTCAAAGGTCTGAGCATTGATAATCATGAGGACTACGAATCAAAATTGAAATGGGTCTGCGATAATATCGATCTTGGGGCCGAATATTTATATCACGAACTGGACGAATTTCCATCCATTCAATTTGGGCTTGAAATGGCAATGAAATCACTTAAATGTCAAGATCCTTTTGTTTTATTTCCATCAGAATTTACTCAAGGACACGACAGCATTTTAATTAATGGCCTGGTTTGGATGGGTAGTAAATCATTTATGAAATCACAAATCCGTGAGAAACTCGCAAGTGGATTTAATTGTATTAAAATGAAAATCGGGGCCATTGATTTTGATACAGAAATTGAGTTATTAAAGTTTATACGAAATGAGTACACAGCAGCTGATATAAAAATACGCGTTGATGCGAATGGTGCATTTAACCCTAAAGAAGCCCTTGATAAATTAAATCGTTTAAATGAACTTGAACTGCATTCCATCGAACAACCTATTCAACCACAACAATACGATGATATGGCAAGGCTTTGCAGCCAATCACCCTTACCTATTGCTCTTGATGAAGAATTAATCGGTATTATTCCTATTTCAGAAAAGAAAAAACTTCTTGAAACAGTACGTCCGCACTATATTATTCTCAAGCCAAGTTTGATAGGCGGTTATAGAAAAAGCCAGGAATGGATCGATTTGGCCAAGAACAATTCTATCTGTTGGTGGATCACCAGTGCTTTAGAAAGCAATATTGGATTGAATGCCATTGCCCAATGGACTTACACCTTAAAAAATGAGCTTCACCAGGGCTTAGGCACAGGAAGTTTATTTACAAATAATATTATGTCGCCACTCATTGTAAAAAATGGTACATTGCACTACCAAACAAATTTAAATTGGAATTTTAATTTAAGTTAAACATGAATTATATACAGCAGGCCTACAAAGGAAAAACTGAACTATGGATGTTCGTTTTGACCGCGTTGGTGATTTCAGGAATTTTCATTTTAAATTTTATTATGTATCTCATATCAAGCCCCGAAGACATGGAGGCAGCGTATGAGCTGATGAAAGAAATTCCTGCAAATGTTTCCCTGGCTATAAACCTGATTCCTTTCGCCGTCCTGTTGATATTATTATTCGTTTTTGTTAAATTCATTCATCAGAGAAGCATTTTGTCTTTAACAACGGCCAGATCAAAGATCGATTGGTCCCGAATTGCATTTTCGTTTTTTCTCATTACTTTTTTAACGGTTGCTTCTTTTGCTATTTCATATTTCAGTGATTCATCTGAGATCGAAGTACAATTTGATCTGGTGAACTTTTCGATACTTCTTATCATTAGTTTGGTTTTATTTCCATTTCAAATAGGACTGGAGGAGTATTTGTTTCGAGGGTATTTTATGCAGCATATTGGTATTATTGTTGGCAACAAATGGTTTCCATTACTATTCACATCATTATTGTTTGGATTAGCGCATAGCGCGAATCCTGAAGTGGCTGAAATGGGCTTTATAACAATGGTATTTTATATTGGCACGGGATTAATGCTGGGAATAATGACATTGATGGATGATGGCCTTGAACTCGCACTGGGATTTCATTTCGGAAATAACCTCATAGCTGCTTTGCTTATCACTTCCGATTGGGCTGCACTGCAAACAGATGCCATATTCAGATATACTTCAGAACAGGCGGGCAATACAATACTTGACATTGTTGTCCCGGTACTGGTATTTTATCCTATCATACTTTTGATCATGGCGAAAAGATATAAATGGCATAGTTGGAAAGAGCGACTGTTTGGTTCGGTTTCCAAACCCCCGGAAGAAGATTATAAAATAATTGGTGAATAAATAACATCTTAATAAAATACCCCCAGACATAATGGGTGATAAAATTAAATATTATTAGTTAAACATGACACCAACCTTCGACAAGGTTCATAATAAATTCAAACTCAATGCGATCACCTATGGGTATCATGATCTGACCGATATTGGCTATAGCCTTGTAAAGGAAGGTGAACCTTATAGCAAAGTATTAGGTCGCTTTTTATTGGACTGGATGGATGAAAAGGATCATATTATTGTGATGACTTCAGGATCAACCGGCAGACCAAAGCCCATTAAAATAAAAAAGCAGGCCATGGTCAATTCGGCAATTGCGACGGGAGATTTCTTCAATCTTAAGCCGGGTGACAAAGCCTTAATGTGCCTACCTGCAGATTATATCGCAGGAAAAATGATGTTGATAAGAGGGCTTATATTAGGACTTGAACTGGATGTTGTTCAACCTAGTTTGAATCCGGAGATCAATACGAATAAGGTCTATGATTTTTGTGCCATGCTGCCTGCACAATTGTGTAATAGTATAGCTGCGATTGATAATTTCAAGACCATTATTGTAGGTGGGGCTGCAATTTCAAATGAGCTTTTAGATAAAATACAGTTGGCCAAACCAAAAATATTCGAAACCTACGGCATGACCGAATCCATCACCCATATAGCTGCCAGGCCGATAAATAGGTCGGCAGGTGGAGAGAACTTTAATAATGCTATTTTTAAATGCCTTCCAAATATTGAAATTTCTCAGAATGAAGCTGATTGTTTGCAAATTGAAGCTTCGCATTTATTCGATGGCTGCATTACAACCAATGATATTGTAAAATTGCATTCCAAAACCGAATTTGAATGGCTTGGTCGAATTGATAATGTTATTAATTCCGCGGGAATAAAATTACATCCTGAACAAATTGAACAAAAATTATCCAGCCATATAAGCCAGCGTTTTTTTGTGTCCTCTGAAGTCGACGATGCTATTGGAGAAAAACTTATTCTTGTTATCGAAGGCGATTCTAATCAAATCGATAAGAATGCATTTCAGGACCTGAGCAAATATGAAACACCAAAACAGGTTTATGCCATTCCAGCTTTTAAAGAAACAGAAAGCGGTAAAATTAAAAGGAAGGAAACGATAAAATTATTAAAATAGTAGTTTAACTCATTCAAAACGCAACTTCACTCAATCACGCTTTCATAGCAAATGTTTAGCCAGTAGATTTATCCTAAACATTTAAATCAATATCAATGAAAGCAATTATCACATTTTTATTTGTCGTGTTAGGATTAGCACCAGGTAAAGCACAGGAAACAGATTTGGAAATAGTTACAAAATCTGTTGAAATCGACGACCTCATATCATTCGTTGTACAGAATTATGAGTCTGAAGATATCGACATGAAGAACATTACCTTCTTAATTCAGGTAAAAGAAGACGAAATGGATGGTGAAAACCTTGTTATGCTTAAACAATCGTTTAAATTGATCTCCGAACGATTGAGCGAAGACAGCAAGATCTCCATCGCTACCTATTCTAAGTTCAACGGTGTGGCCTTAGAGCCAACAAACGCAAAAGACCTTGAATTGATTATGCATACCTTAATTGACCTTAAAGGCAATATTGCCGAATTCTATGACGATGGAATTTCATTGGCCTATAAACATGCCGAAGAAAACTTTGAAGACAATGCCGATAATAGTGTGGTGATTATCAGAATGAGCCAAAAAGCCGATATTCAAGTTGTTGATGTCGACAAAGAAAAGAAGGACGCTAAGAAAAAAGCGAAAAAAAATGCACTGCTCGTAACAGCTTTAGCCATTCTCCCTGAATTAATAAGCCTGATCAAAAACTAACATACAATCCTACTAAAAATGTGAGATCATCGCTTATTAAACTTGAAAATAATTAGAGCATCGTAAGATGCTCTTTTTTATTGCTGCATTTTTAAATAATAATCTACCGAGTGTTTTCCTGATCCGTAAAACAAAAAGAAAATACAAAGTAGCAATACAACAATAGACAAAATTAAATTAGTTGAATCCATATCGCCTAGAAAGTTGATAAGGACGGCTCCAATGATAATTGGTAATTGAGCAACGATAGCCCATCTTGTCAGTAATCCGAAAATGATCATCAATCCTCCAACGAGATGTGATGGTGCTACATAATGTATGGCCATCATGCTGCCCGCAAGATTTTGGATCGGTTTGAAGAGATCGATGAGTATTTGGGTATCACCCATGAAAAAAAGTCCTTTTGCAAATAAAAATGCTCCCAGCGCTATGCGAAGAATATCCAGTGGATAATAACTATGTCTATTGGCCCACTTGTTTAAGGTTTTGACTCTGCCCATCTGACAAAAGATTATGTTATATATCCCTTTAAGGTACTGAAATTTAATGACATATTGAAAAAATATTTAGCGACAATTAATTTTCTTAAATTGCCAAAAGAAAATAAATAAACATGAATTCAAAATATCTCGGACTTATAATTGGGCTTTTCCTGATGGTTTTAAATGTGAATGGCCAACAGGTTCTTTCAGAAAAAAAACAAGCTGATATTATTGATAATATTTTATCTGACAGGTTTAATAATCTCTTACCCGATTTAATGGATCGAACGGAAATTGACATGTGGATATTAATTTCCAGAGAATATAACGAGGATCCGGTTTTGAGAACCATGTTGCCGGCCACCTGGCTCAATGCCAGGCGTCGAACCATCATTGTGTTTTACAGAAACAAGGCCGAGGATAAAATTGATAAATTAGCCGTCGCCAGATATAATTTCGGGGATAATATAATTTCGGCATGGGATAAGGAGAAGGAACCCAACCAATGGAAACGCCTTATACAGATCATTGAGGAACGTGATCCGTCGACCATAGGGTTAAATTACTCAACCCATTTTAATATTGCTGATGGATTGGACAAGACCGATCATGATGAGTTCATGATGAATTTACCGGATCAATATAAATCAAAGGTTACCTCAGCCGAAAAACTGGCTATTGCCTGGATAGAAACTCGAACACAGTATGAAATGGTCCTGTATGATCAACTGGTAGACATTACTCATGACATTATAGAAGAAGCCTTTTCGGAAAAGGTAATAACGGCAGGTGTTACTACAACAACAGATGTAGAGTGGTGGATGCGTCAGAAAGTAACGCAACTCGGACTAAAAACCTGGTTTCATCCTTCGGTGGACGTACAACGCAGCAATGAGGTCATGGGTAATCATTTATATGCGTTTTCTGATCGTCCTGAAGATATGGTTATCATGCCCGGAGATCTGCTCCATTGCGATTTTGGGATCACCTATTTACGCTTAAACACCGACTGTCAGGAAATGGCCTATGTCCTCAAGCCAAATGAAACAGCGCCACCGTCATTTTTAGTAGATGCCCTTAAAAAAGGAAATCAATTACAGGACATTTTCACCTCTAATTTCGAAAGCGGGAAAACCGGCAATGAAATACTCAGTGCATCTTTAAGTCAGGCAAAAGCACAGGGATTAAAACCTTCTATCTATACACATCCATTAGGTAGTTATGGGCATTCGTCCGGACCTACAATTGGATTATGGGATTCACAACAAGGTGTACCAGGTGCAGGCGATTATCCACTATTCCCCAATACCGTCTATGCCATTGAATTGAATACTACAGTGTACCTTGAGCAATGGCAAAGAGATATTAGAATTATGTTGGAAGAGGCGGGTTTTTATGGTGAATCCGGATTCAGATATGTCAATGGACGTCAAACGAAGTTGTTCACAATTCCACGTTTAAAACAACATCAGGGAAATTAGAGATATTCACTCATTTTGATTAATTTTGCGGCATAGAAATTGATGCAGAACTAAGCATAATCATTTAAAGAGCTAGTAAAATGAACAAGAGATTATTCCTATACCTGATTTTAATTTGTTTTTCCAGTACGTTTTTGATGGCACAGCAGCCGAACCGAATACAACGCGGACAGCGTGGATATGTACCACCTCCAAAATATTCAACCAACACTTTTATTGAAGAAAAGGATCCTCAGAAAGAAACGGAGATCATCCTGGCAAAATGTAATGAAGTATTTCAATTAGATGCCTTTCAAAATGAAATTATCAAGGGCATGCTCATTAAGAAATTTCAGGATGAAAACGTGATTTTGACCGACAAGGCCAATACAAGAGAAGACCGAAAAAAGAAAATCATTGCACGAAATAATCAATTTTACAATGATTTGTCCTCAATTATGACCAATGAGCAAATCAATCAATATAAGGTCATGAACTTCGAGGAAACAAAGGAGGACAAAAAAACGCGGAAAAAAAAGAAACGAGACAAAAAGAATAAATCCTAATCAGTTCCTTTTAATAAAGGCCACTGACTTAAGATTTGATCCAGTCTGCGTTTTCTGTTTAATAAATTCCAATATTGAAGCTGATATGACTGTTACCAATGAACAGAATTTTTAATCCGCTGCTTTTATCATTTTGATCGATAATTTCCTGTAAAGAATCCTTCTTGGTGCAGGAGCATAACAATAGGGTCAATAAACCAAAAACAAATATTCAAAACCTAAATTTCAATACCATGTCCATTGAACCAACTTAAATTTAGGCAATTTTTAGCATTGACTTAGTATTAGTTACGTGATTTATTTTGTAATTTTAAGACTAAAGCAAATTGTAGAAAATGAAAAAAATTGTTGTATTCATAGTGCTTTGCTTCGCAATGCAAACACTTGTCGCTCAAAAAAATATTGCCATTTACTGGGATGCGTCCTATTCGATGAAGGACAGAAAAGTAGACAGAGAACTCAAATTTCTGGATAACTACTTTAAGAAAAATTCGGAAGCGAATGTGACCTTGAACATGTTTAGCAATGACATCATAATTAAGGACAATTACCTTATTAAAAATGGAAATTGGCTGGAATTAAAACACGATCTGGAAAATACAATATATGATGGCGGGACATCCTATGATTTATTATTTAAAGAAAAGGCTGACGAATTTCTTCTGTTTACTGATGGCATGGAAAGCCTGGATAAGCTCAAGGCCCCGACACAAACACCGCTTTACATTATTTCCTCTGTAGATCATGCGAATACGACCAATTTGAAATTGCTGTCTGATTTGTCATCCGGGCGTTTTATTTTTCTAACAACCGATTTAAGCAAGAACATTGTTAGAAAAGAGGAGCAGGTCTCCGATATTAAAGATGGCTATATCAGCGGTACAGTAAGTGGTCTTGAAGGAAATCTTGCTAATGTTAGTATTGTTAATCAAACTTCCGGAGAAGGAGTAGCCTCAGCAGCTAATGGTGATTATAGAATTCAGGGCTCTGAAGGTGATATCTTAATCTTTTCCTATCTCGGTAAAAAAACCGTGAGCATCCGAATCTCTAAGGCCAATATCATAAATATTACAATGGCCGATATCAATCAAAGCCTGGATGAGGTTGTTCTTACTGCCGAATCGGCAGAGGAGGAAGAAGTGGTCAATACAGGAAATGCAATAGTCGATAAAAAACGAATTGGCTATTCGATCGAACAAATTGATTCAGATGATATTTCAGAATTGGATACCGATCTCATTGGCGCTGTAAAAGGGCAATTTACCAATTTAACCATACAGAACGATGTTTACAATAAAACGGATATCAGCAAGTTCTTGGGCCGAGGACGGAATATGTCCATACTGCTCAATCAATATGGATTAATTGTACTGGATGGCGTACCTCTGGCACAGTCTGAATCGAATTTTGGAGGTATTGCCTATAACCAGGATAATATTATCAATCCTGATATGATTGAGAGTATTACCTATTTAAAAGGTCTGGCAGCCACTAACAAATATGGAACACTTGGGAGAAATGGTGTGTTACTCATTACAACTAAAAACTCTTCCGTATCGGAATCAACCGGAAAGGTTGAGAGCAAAGCGGCAGGCACCACAGCCACTTACTCCGGAAACGCTGTGACCATAAGTGCTCTGGCCGATGAACCATATATAAAAGCACTGAATGCATCCAAAACCATTGATGAAGCCTTTGATACTTACCTGGAACAACGCAAGACCTATGGCAATTCAGCTGAATTTTATTTAAATACATACGATTATTTCCTAGGATGGAAGAATTCGATTGTTTCAGACCGCATCTTGTCCAATGTCTTTGAGGTTGCAAATACAGATGTATCATTACTGAAGGGCGCCGCTTATCGTCAGCAGGCCAGTGGAAATTATCAGGCTGCAGTAAAAACCCTTGAGCAGGTCTTGAAGTTGGAACCTCGTAAATCACAATCGTATAGAGACCTCGCATTAGCTTATAAATACGCAGGAAGATATCAGGATGCTATCAATCTATATAAGCGCATGGACACTAATTTAAATGTTGGTAATGCCGATTTTTCAGGCTTGGCAAAAACCATTAGCAATGAGCTGCGTAATTTGATCGCATTACATGGTAAAGGATTGAATGTGACTGGGATTCGTCCGCGCTATTTCAAACCAATTCAATATAAGGCTCGAATTGTTTTTGAATGGAATGACCTGGATGCCGAATTTGACTTGAATATTATAAATCCTCAAAAACGATACTTTACCTGGTCGCATACGCAAGCCGAAAATTCTCAGCGTATTTTGAACCAGCATCAACAGGGTTACGGACTTGAAGAATTTTATTTAACATCGGACGACAAAGGGGAGTGGAAGTTCAATATGACGTATTACGGGAAAACCTCGAATATAGAATCCCCAACTTTTATAAAGATCACAACCTATAAAAATTACGGATCATCCAATCAGTCGAAAAATATAGAAGTGGTTCGGCTTGATAAGGAAAATTTAGAGCAAACCGTGGCTAAATTATTGGTCAACTAAACCTGTAGCAGTCCCATATTAAAGGGCCTTTCAATAGGAGCATGGTTAGCTGCTTCAATCCCTATAGAGATCCAATCTCGGGTTTCCAGGGGATCAATGATGGCATCCGTCCAAAGTCGTGCCGCAGCATAATAAGGAGAGACCTGGCTGTCGTAGCGATCTTTGATCTTATTGTACAGTTCTTCTTCCTTGGCCTTCGTAAATTTTTCACCTTGCTTTTCAAGAGATGCTTTCTCGATTTGCAAAAGAACCTTTGCTGCAGAATTACCACTCATTACGGCCAGTTCAGCACTTGGCCATGCCACAATTAATCGTGGGTCATAGGCTTTACCGCACATGGCATAATTCCCGGCGCCATAACTGTTTCCAATAATGACTGTAAATTTTGGTACGACACTATTGCTTACTGCATTGACCATCTTAGCTCCATCTTTAATGATGCCGCCATGTTCACTCTTGCTACCTACCATGAATCCGGTGACATCCTGAAGGAAAACAAGGGGAATTCGTTTCTGATTACAGTTTGCGATAAAACGGGTGGCTTTATCGGCTGAATCGGAATAAATGACGCCGCCAAACTGCATTTCGCCTTTTTTCGTCTTTACGACTTTACGTTGATTTGCTACAATGCCCACGGCCCATCCATCAATTCGGGCATAAGCTGTGATCAGGGTTTTTCCATAGCCAGCTTTATATTCATCAAATTCCGAATTATCAACCAATCGCTTAATGATCTCATACATATCAAATTGATCAGATCTCGATTTTGGTATTAAACCGTAAATATCTGTAGGATTTTCTTGAGGCTTAACTGCTTTAATGCGATTAAAACCCGCTCGTTCGAAATCACCCATTTTCCCTACAATGTTTTTAATGGTATCTAAGGCATCTTTGTCATCCTTGGCTTTATAGTCGGTAACTCCGGAGATCTCGCAATGCGTTGTGGCGCCGCCAAGAGTTTCATTATCTATGCTTTCACCAATAGCCGCTTTAACAAGGTAACTGCCCGCTAAAAAGATACTTCCTGTTTTATCGACGATTAGGGCTTCATCGCTCATTATGGGTAAATAGGCACCACCTGCAACACAACTTCCCATAATGGCCGAGATTTGTGTAATTCCCATGCTGCTCATAATGGCATTATTTCGAAAAATCCGTCCAAAATTTTCTTTATCAGGAAAGATCTCATCCTGCATGGGTAAATAAACGCCGGCACTATCAACCAAATATATAATGGGTAATTTATTCTCGATTGAAATTTCCTGGGCACGCAGGTTCTTCTTCGCGGTAATAGGGAACCATGCACCAGCTTTTACCGTAGCGTCATTGGCGACCACAATACATTGTTTTTTATTGATAAACCCGATCTTCACAACAACGCCACCGGATGGGCAGCCGCCCTGCTCAGCATACATTTCATTGCCTGCAAAGGCGCCAATTTCAATGGATTTTGATTTAGCATCAAGAAGGTAATCGATACGTTCGCGAGCGGTCATTTTTCCTTTAGAATGATGTTTTTCAATCCGTTTCTGACCACCACCTAATTTAACCTGGGCGAGACGTTTCCTTAAGCCGGAAAGTAAAAGTTTATTATGATCTTCGTTCTTATTGAAGTTGATATCCATTAATTCCTTTGTTTGGAAGCTAAAGTACAAAAGTATTTTTTTCTGAAGATATAAATTTATTAATATATTTTACATGGAAATATATTCCTTGGAAAATAAATTTAAAAGTTGTACATTTGTGGAAACCAAAATTTAATGAACCGTATATTAGCCTTTGCAGGAAGTAACAGTAAACAATCAATTAATAAGCAATTAGTTTCCTATGTCGCAAAACAAATTGAAGAAGCCGACCTTACCATTGCAGATTTAAATGATTTTGAATTGCCCATTTATAGTATTGATTATGAGAATGAATATGGTGTCCCGGAAAATGCTAAAAAATTCCTGGAACTGATAAAAAGCTCAGATGGGATTGTGCTTTCACTTGCCGAGCATAATGGGGCCTACTCAACGGCTTTCAAAAATATATTTGACTGGATGTCTCGAATAGATGGGAAATTATGGAGCGAGATCCCAATGTTTTTAATGGCTACATCACCTGGTGGAAGAGGAGGAGCCTCGGTTTTGGAAATTGCCAAAAACCGGTTTCCGCGAATGGGAGGTAATATTGTAGCAGAATTTTCACTACCTTTCTTTAACAAGAATTTTAGCGAAAATGGCATTTCTGATGAACAATTGCTAAGTGATTTGCAAGATGCAATTACAAGATTTAATGAAACACTAAAACCATGAAATTATGAGCTTGGAAAATGAAATAGTAAAGGAATATTCAAACGGTGAAATGACGATAATTTGGAAACCAAAAACATGTATTCATTCGGCCGAATGTGTAAAACGTTTACCCGAAGTGTATAAACCAAATGAAAAACCATGGATTCAAATGGAAAATGCCGGAACTGAGGCACTGAAAACCCAAATAGATGCTTGTCCGTCAGGAGCACTATCATATCGCATGAGTAATCAGGAATCAAGTGAGGACAGTTATGCAGAAGAAACCAAGGTGGAGGTCCTGGAAAATGGACCATTGCTGGTGCATGGAACACTTTTTGTTACCAAGCCGAGCGGTGAAAAAGAGACAAAAACAAAAACTACGGCATTTTGTCGCTGTGGAGCCTCCAATAACAAACCCTATTGTGATGGCGAGCATAGGAAAATCGATTTTAAAGCATAACAATGGGTAATATTGCGAAGGACATAAACTCAAAATTTCCCAATAATAAAGTAAAGGCATTGATCAACGTTGTCTATACAGCAAATTGGATCAAAAGCCATCAGAATGAGTTTTTCAAGCCTTTCGATATTTCACCGCAACAGTTCAATATTTTAAGAATCTTAAATGGGGCTAAAGGAGCATTAAGCGTACAAACTATCAAAGATCGTATGATAGAACGTGCTCCAAATGCAACACGACTTATGGACAAATTATGTGCTAAAGATTTAATTACACGTATTCCATGTCCTGAAGATCGCCGGGTAGTGCATATTGAGATTACCAAGAAAGGCGGTGCACTTTTGGATGATATTTCAAAAGAAATGAAGAATGATTTATTGAAAAAGCTAACCGAAAAAGAAGCGTCCCAACTCAGTGATCTGTTAGATAAAATAAGATAAAAAATTTAATAATTTATTTTCCATGGAAAATAAAAGAAAGGAGAAAATTATGAAATTAAATACAGTCAAGAATATTGGTAGGAGTGAATACGTCATGATGGGCCCTATACAGTTACGTCAGCCTATCCCAACACAGAAAATTGATATGGTGGACCCATTTATTTTGCTGCATCACTATGGTCCTTATGAAATCGATGAGGAAAATAACCCGTTTGATCTGGGACCACATCCACATCGTGGATTTGAACCGGTCACTTTTCTAATTCAGGGCGAACAATTGCATCGTGATTCCCTGGGTCATGAGAGTGTTGTTCGTTCAGGAGATGTGCAATGGACGACTGCCGGTAGAGGTGTCATTCATGCCGAAGGACCCACGAAAGACTTTGTAAGAACGGGAGGTACACTAGAGGGAATTCAGTTGTGGCTCAATTTGCCTTCTGATAAAAAGATGATCCCGGCGAATTATCAGCATGTTAAGAATAAAGATTTTTCAATTGTTGGTTCCGAAGATGGTAAAGTAGCTATTCAAGTGGTTGCGGGAGCACATCAGAATGTTTCCGGGAAGATTAAAACACAAACTTCTGTAAACGCTTTCATGATCGACATGAAGAAAGGTGGCGAATATGCGCTTGAAATCGACAAAGAACATCAGGCTTTGATCTATCTTTTAAATGGTGATGTAAGCATTAATAGAAATAGTGCTCTTAAAACGGATGAACATCAAATAATTGCATTCAATCAGGATGGCAATGGTATTCAGATCAATGCCAATTCTAAGAGCAAGCTGTTGTTTTTGTCGGGGACACCATTTCATGAAGAAGTAGCCAGTTGGGGTCCTTACGTCATGAATACTCAAACTGAGATCATGGAAGCTTTACGTGATTACCAGCAAGGAAAAATGGGTTTTCTACCAATCAGTTAAAAAAGCATTCTCAGGAATGCTTTTTTACTAAAAATAAGCGATATTTGTTTTCTAAATTTTAACGAATTAATTATGGCAATGAACAAAAACACAGTCCTGGCTTGGGCTACCACGATTATGATAATAGTAGGATTGGGATTGATCGCCTTAGGCGCATTCCGATACACTGAAGTCGCAGGTTGGGGATTTGCTGCAGTAGGCATCGGTTTTTTTGCAATTGCTTGGGTATTTGATGCCTTAAAAGGCCGCGTTTAATGAGTGACGAAAAGAAAATAATTTTTTCAATGACCGGCGTGAGCAAAACCTTCAAAGGTGCCAATTCGCCAGTATTAAAGAATATTTACCTCAGCTTTTTCTACGGAGCGAAAATCGGAATTTTAGGGCTGAATGGTTCCGGTAAATCAACCTTGCTTAAGATCATTGCAGGGATCGATAAAAATCATCAGGGCGATGTTGTTTTTTCCCAGGATTATTCCGTTGGAATGTTAGAACAGGAACCTGAACTGGACGATTCAAAAACCGTTATAGAGGTTGTAAAAGAAGGCGTTGCTGAAACTGTCGCTGTCCTTGATGAGTACAATAAGATCAATGATATGTTTGGCCTGCCGGAAGTCTATGAAAATGCTGACAAGATGCAGCAGCTCATGGACAAGCAAGCCGCGTTACAGGATCAAATTGATGCATCTAATGCGTGGGAATTGGATACCAAGTTAGAGATTGCCATGGATGCACTGCGTACGCCCGAAGCCGATAAAAAGATCGAAGTCCTTTCCGGTGGCGAACGCCGCCGTGTTGCACTTTGCCGATTACTGCTGCAGGAGCCGGATGTACTATTACTTGATGAGCCAACAAACCATTTGGATGCCGAATCGGTGCACTGGTTAGAGCATCATCTGGCACAATATAAAGGAACGGTAATCGCCGTAACGCATGACCGTTATTTTCTGGACAATGTTGCAGGATGGATTCTTGAACTGGATAGAGGAGAAGGTATTCCATGGAAGGGAAATTATTCGTCCTGGCTGGAACAAAAGTCTAAACGACTTGCCCAGGAACAAAAACAAGCCAGTAAGCGACAGAAAACGCTTGAACGGGAACTGGAATGGGTGAGAATGGCGCCTAAAGGCCGACAAGCCAAACAAAAAGCGCGTCTGAACAATTATGAAAAGTTAATGAGCCAGGATCAAAGGCAACTTGATGCTAAGCTCGAGATCTATATCCCAAACGGACCGAGATTGGGAACCAATGTCATTGAAGCTAAAGGAGTGAGTAAAGCCTATGGCGATAAATTATTATATGAAGATCTCAACTTCAAATTACCTCAGGCTGGAATTGTAGGTATTATTGGTCCGAATGGCGCCGGAAAAACTACAATTTTTAAAATGATCATGGGTGAAGAAACGCCTGACAAAGGTGAATTTTTTGTCGGAGAAACCGCAAAATTAGCCTATGTCGATCAGAGCCATTCAAATATAGATTCTGAAAAAACTATTTGGCAGAATTTTAGTGATGAACAGGAGTTAATCATGATGGGTGATCGCCAGGTGAATTCACGGGCGTATTTGAGTCGCTTTAATTTCTCAGGCAGCGAACAAAATAAGAAAGTAAAATTGCTTTCCGGTGGTGAACGCAATCGATTACATTTGGCAATGACACTCAAAGAAGAAGGTAATGTATTACTTTTAGACGAGCCAACTAATGACCTTGATGTCAATACTTTACGTGCATTGGAAGAAGGCCTTGAAAATTTTGCGGGCTGTGCGGTTATCATAACACATGATCGCTGGTTCTTAGATCGAATTTGCACCCATATTCTGGCCTTTGAAGGTGATAGTCAGGTTTATTTTTTTGAAGGTAGTTTCAGCGATTATGAAGAGAATAGGCGGAAACGATTGGGTGCCGATATCATGCCAAAACGAATTAAATACAAGAAGTTAGTACGATAATAAAATGGCAACCAAAATTAGGGTTGATTGCTGAATAGCACATTTATTTTTTAATAGTTGTCGTATAAATGTCCTTCCCTGAAATCACGGTATACTTTATTTTTTTCTTCGGTTGACATTCGTTTCGATTCGCTTAAACGCTCGTTCTCGGCTTTTAATTTAAAGGATTTCATTATACCCAATATCAATAATATCAAGAAGAAAATGACGGTAACAAGTAGAATTGTTATGACATTTATTTGCTCTATTAGCGAAATAGACAGAAAGTTAGTGTGAGTAGCGGTTAACATCATTTCGAGGCGATAATTTGGTTAATATCATACCAAAGATAAAATAATTTAGATTTAATTCGCTTAAAATGAGTAATTTATCGATAAATGTCTAAAATCACCGATTAGGATACCAATTTAATAGACGAACGTCAATATTACCGTTTTTTGAGCTTACTATACCCTTGAATTTATCAATGTCACTTAGCCCATTTGTCCCGCGATAATGATAGGGATAAACATGCTTTGGTTCAAACTCTAAAACGGCACTTGCTGCACTCTCAATAGACATTGTCCATGGGAGATTCATACAAACAAAAGCATAGTCTATGTTTTTTAAGGCCCGCATTTCCGGGATGTCTTCTGTGTCTCCTGAAATATAAATGCGTTTATCTGCCAAATTGAGTACATATCCATTCCCACGGCCTTTTTCATGAAATTGCAAGGCCTCTTCACGAAGATTATACATGGGGATAGCCTCAATGACAACAGAGACACCCTGTATCTGCATCGTTTTTTTGTTATTATTAGACATCACTGTGAGTTGGGATTGAAGCGTCGTTGGTAATCGATTACTCACAGCAACCGGAACAATGATCTTGCTATCAGGGGTTATGACAGAATTTAAAGTTTCAAGATTTAAATGATCACCATGATTATCCGTAATTAAAATAATACCGGGTGGTTTCTTATCTTTGAACGCATTACGTCCACCAACAGGATCCACGTAAATGACCAAATCTCTATGCTCCAGAATTAAAGTCCCATGAGAAATTGGGGTGATTGAAATCGGTTCTTTCGTCTTTTTTTCAGGAGAGGTATTACAATTTGTGAATAACAAACACAAAGAAAATAAAAAAACAATGTAACCAATGTTACATAAGGATTTATAGGTGATAATTGTCATAGTAAAAGCTCAATTCTGAACCTAATTTTATCTTAAAATCAGATCATTATTTCATAATAGTTATTGAAAAATCTGATGTAAATATATGTATTATGAGAAATAAACTATTTAAATTTTTAGCCTTATTATTTTCGACACTAATGTATGCGCAATCCGGTCATATTATGCAAGGCGTTGGCTCAGTGAATATGTCCATGGGAGGAGCCGCAACAGCACAGCCTCTGGATATTTCGGGTGCGTTGCACTGGAATCCGGCCACTATTTCAACATTTGACGAGAACACAATTAAATTTGATATTGGATTGTTCTTCTCCTCTCCCGAATTGTATTCAATGCTTCCGGAAGATACACTGGGACCTGGAGCTCCTGCGGTCAGTGGATCTACGGCGGATGATAGAGGAGTTTCTCCAATGCCGGCATTGGCATTTGTATGGAGTAAACCTGAAAGTAAACATACCTTTGGTGCGTCTGCATTCGGAATTAGTGGATTTGGGGTGACATTCCCTGAAGAATCAAATAACCCATTAAGTCCTGACTTTAATCCAATGGAAAATTCGAATCCTGTCAACTATCCGCAAATGGCGCGAGGTTTCGGCCATATTGAATCGGATTATATTTTGCTGCAAATTGGATTCGCATGGGCCTATGAACTATCTGATAAATTCTCATTGGGCCTTCAACCAACATTTAATTATGCAACCTTAGAGTTAGCACCCAATCCTTTAGCAACACCAAGCCAATCCCTGGGATATCCTGTGGCCGATAAGACCACAGCCTTAGGTATTGGTGCTCAGCTTGGTTTATTCTTTGATTCAGGAACAGGTTTTAAGGCAGGTGCTTCATATAAGACAGCTCAGAAGTTTAACGAATTTGATTTCGAAAACACCTATCTGGATGGATCCGCTGCCGATAATGTGGAATTTCAAATGGATTACCCTGCAATTCTTTCATTCGGATTAGGATATTCCGGGGGAGAATTCGACTTGGCCTTAGATTATAGAACTGTTTATTATGAAAATACAGATGGCTTTGAAAAAAGCGGTTGGACCATTGCCCAAAGCGGGCCAATGATGGGATTCCCAACAGGTGCCGTTAATGGTTTTGGATGGGAAAATATTTCCATTGTTTCTGCAGGGATTCAATATAAAGGCATAGAAAAATTACCACTCCGACTTGGTTATACATACAGTTCAAATCCAATTAATGATGAACTGGCATTTTTCTCAGTTCCGGCAACAGCCATTATTAAAAATGCATTTCAATTTGGCCTGAGCTATGCCGCCAGCGACTCCATTAATATTGACGCGGTGTATCATTATGGCGATAGCGGTGGATCAACCTCCGGACTTATTTTAGACCCGACACCTCAGGAATTTGGCGGACCTTGGGATGCCACAACAAACCCTTTAGGAAAGATTCCGGGCAGTGAAGTGTCTTATGATATGACAACCTCCATGATCATGGTCGGTTTGAGTTATACCTTCAAAAAGGAAAATCCTGAAGAGAACTAATAGATTTGAACACAGCTAAAACAGCATTCTTGCAAGAATGCTGTTTTTTTTTGTGCGCATCTTTAAAAATCTGTTTTTTAAGTGTAACGATTTCGATAAAAAGAATACTCATATTTTAGGCAGTTTAAATTTTAAAACTCATAAAATTTAACGAAATTGCTTGTCCGTTAATTTAATAGAACTTAATAAAAAAACTCTATATGTCTGATGAATTTGATTTACTAGAAACTAACTCTAGCGAAAAACAGGAAAAAGTTGATGTAAACTGGGGAAAGGCCATTGACCAAATGAAATCAAAATTGGCTCAAGAAGATGATCCTGAAATGCGTCAAAAAATATTAAATGCAACTTTAGATAATGTGGTCGATATGGCCGAAAAGGATCGAACTACCTTGCTCGATGCCATTAAAGACCTAACCGATTACCAGGATGAAGTTGGTATCATATTCGAAAACTTTTCATCTTTAAATTTTGATGAACAAAAGATCATCGATAACGCTGTAAAACGATTAGAGCGAGCCAAGGTCGAACTTGATGATGCCGAAAGCAAACCAAATACATGGTGGAATAATTTGTGGGGAAGAAAAAGCAAGATCAAAAAAGCAGCCGAGGAATTAAAAAATGCACAGAAGGAGCGTGATGCCGCCGATACTAAGGCCAAGGCGCTGTTTCAACAGCGTATTGAAAGTGCCGACGTGCAAACCCTTCTCAATGAACTATCATTTAAAAGTCAGGCAGCGGTAAAACGATTGAAAGATCGGGAGATCGAAATTAAAGAGGTCGAAGATAAATTACAGGATGCGATCGTTGAGGCCACTAAAAATCATACGAAAGCCCTGGAGAAGAAAAAAGAAGTGGAGGCTAAGCTTGAGGAGAATTATGCACTACTGAAACAGGCACGTGTAGAACTTGAGGAGATCGTTGATAAACAATCGGCCGAATATGCTCAGGCCATTGGAAAGGTGACCGAATTGGAACAAAAAGCCGAAGAACTTGAAGGGCTTAAAAATGCGTATA
>JABDLA010000133.1 GCA_013001965.1 Flavobacteriaceae bacterium
CCTGAAATAGTGACCCAGTGTTTTTTATCGAAAGGATCCAAATTTGAATCTTTAGATACATAATCATCTTTGGTAGATGCCACAACCTTAAGTTCGAAGGGATAGGATTCTTTGAACCTATTGGCCCAATCTGTCCTTAAATTTGAAATATAAGGCTGATCCTTAATGAGCTCACTTATTTTATTTTTCCATAATTTCTTTACGGCATCATTGGTTATGCCATTGTTGGGGGTTCCCATTAAAAGGAGATGGCTAATTCGCGACCTGTTGGTTTCATCTAAATTTAAGATGGCGCGCTGAGCAACCAAACCGCCCAGACTGTGGGCAACGATGGCGATACGGTCGTAATCACCGAATTTATATTTAATCGCTGAACTTAAATTGTCTGATATGCGATTTATATCCTTAATGGTGGCCCAAACTTCTTTACCTAATTTCGGATTAACATTGGGGTTAAAACCAAATGGATACATGTCCCAGCCATCCAGTCTTTTTTCTTCCGCTAATAAATAAGGGATCTTTCCGAAGGAATTATGAGCTTCTCCGCTAAATCCATGAACAAAAATAATGGCATTATTGGCATTTTCTGTTTTGCGAAATACCTTTACAATTTCCTTCTTCGGCTTGGGTTTAGCTTCTACCACTTTTTCACCATTGGTTGCCTTCGCTTGTTGTTTGAGTTTCTCTAGAGGAACACAACTGAGTTCGAAATTTTTATCGAATTGGATATTGACAAATGGATTTTGATGATAGACTTCGTTTGGCCGCATAGCACGTTTAGGAACTTCATCAATAATATATTCAACCACATCTAAAATACGCACATAGGGATCATCATGAAGTGAAGCATGTTCTCCTTTTAACACCTCTAACAGGCAAGTGGTAAAAACACTGTTCTTTTGATCTTTCCAGCGCATTGATTTCTGATGGTCCTTACAGGCAGAAATTATGGCCATACCTTCTTCATCATCAATATCATGAACCAGTCCTTCAGGATCTTCAGTGTCACCTTCAGTTTGAGGAACTTCGGCAGCCTGTGTTTCCATTTTCACCCCTGTCGCGATAAGGCCTTCTCCTTTGGTTAATCCTTGCGCATGACAACAATCGAAAAAGAAGATCAAACGTTCGGCCACAAGAGCATTTAATTTTTCTTTGATCTCCTTCGCTTTGATGTGAGTGGTATTGATATTATGGGCTCTCGCTCCATAGAGCTCAAGGTAATAATCATCCCTGGTTTTATATTTACTGCCATGTCCCGAATAATAAAGTAGGACCTTGGACTCTTTATTAATACGCTTGGCCAGATCATCAAAACTACCCAGTATTTTATCTCTATTGGCATTTTCTCCTGTCAAAAGAATTACATTTTCCTTCGGATAGCCCGCGTATTTAGGATCGACCAGCACATCATAAATGGCCTTGGCATCATCGATCATATAATCTTCGTTAAGGCCTTTAGAATTTACTCCTCCGACTCCAATTAACAGGGCATATGAATCACGTAACTCATTCATTTTTATTAGTTTTTTTAAGGAATAGTTCAAGCTTGATTTTGAAGTGGCTATCTAAAGTTACAGAATTAATTTAAATGAGCCCCAATCCTAGGGCTAATGAAATCGCGATAAGTAGGACAGCCACAAGTTTCTGAATGAAATCCAAGGTCACTTTTTTGAGCAATCGATTGCCGATAAATGCGCCAGTAATAGCAGAGAGTGTTGCGCTTAAAATCAAGGGTAAATTATCGCTTAAACCCGAATTCAGGATGCGGGTTGAGTAAACTGATAGCCTGGTAAAATCGACGAATGAAGAAATCACAACAGCCGTTCCTATAAATGCCTCCTTGGTGAGTCCGGCGTTGATAAGAAATGCAGACCGCAGCGCACCCTGATGACCGGAAAGGCCACCAAAAAACCCACTCAAAACGCCACCATATGGCAAATGTTTTTTTTCGAATTTCAGACGTTTTAAAAATGGCATTAGCTCAATAATGGCGAAAACGATAAGGAGGATAGCAATGATGAGTTTAACAGGAGTGATCTCGAAATTCTTCGATCCAATACTATAGGAATATAAAGCACTGAGATCGGTAATATTGATCAGGATATAGGCGCCTAAAAACGAAGCCAAAACAGCAGGAATTCCAAAGTAAATGAGCACGTTTTTCTTGGCATTTTTACCAACAAGCACCAATTTGAATATATTATTAAAAAAATGAACAACTCCTGTAAGGGCGATGGCAACCTCAACGGGGAAAAACAATGCAAGAACCGGAAGCAGAATAGTTCCTAACCCAAAACCTGAGAAGAAAGTAAGAATAGATGCCACGAAGGCGACCAGGCAGATGATGATGTACTCCATTGCTTCAAATTTAACATAAAAAAAACCGATTTATATCAATCGGTTTCTTATAATTTTTATTGAAATCAATAATATTTTATATAAATCTCGTAGCGTGCACTGTTTGGATCTTCCCAGGTATTTGAGACAAATGCCTTGGTTTTATTTCTAAAACCAAGTTCGTTAGGACCACTTTCATTATGGTATTGGTATGTGTTTTTATTTTGTTTACCTAACAATCTAATGATATCACCTTTCACAGGTCGGGAAGTTCTAATAGCGTCATTAGTGACTTCTTTACCATCCCGAAATATAACTTCAACCACGTCCCTGTTTTCATAGGATTTATCATTCTTTACCAACCCGGTAAAAATCCAGCCTTCAAAGCCTTGGAGCTCAGTAGAGGTAAGGTTATTAATCGCGATGGGCAGATATTCTGATTTGTCGATTTTAAATTTATTTGTGATATAATTAATATAAGCTTCGTTAGAGCCTTGAAGTTTTACATGATTCCAGTAATCATCAGGATCCATACTTTTTTTGAGTGCTGTTAATTGGTCTTGAATTGTAGCACTATCTTTTCGTACTTGCTTTAGTTGCTCTTCAATTTCCTTATTTAATTCACCAATAGTCTCACGTGTGGTGCTTGCGTACCAAAGAAATCCAAGAAGTATTGCAGCAATTACGTAATAGGCCCAACGACTTTGTTTATCTTTTTTCTCTATTTCTTTTATTTTATCATCGATGCGTTTCATGCGGTTGGTTGTTTAGATTTTTATATGGTTGTCAAATTCTTTATTAAATTCTTCTATTTGTTCGTCCGTTACTTTGTTTATAACACGTATGAGTCGTTCTCTGTTCAATTTCGACATTTCAAGAAGCTCAATATTTCGCCCTCGTTTTTTATTATCACTCAATGACTTTACTAAGACCAATACTAGTATACCCAGGCCTATGCCAATCAAAAGTTTCGGATCTATGGTAAGCATTTCTGTAATTAATATTACGGCTAAGGAACCAATGGTGATTGCGCCAATAATACCAATCATTTGCCAATTCTTCTTGATGCCTCTTTTGTGCATTTCTACGGCTTTGTCAATTTGTGCTTCGGAAATGAGCAGGTCTTTTTTTGATCCTTCATCATCTACTTCAACAACTTTTTTTGCAGCTTTGGCCTTAGGAGGTTCTATGACCTCTTCAACCGAAGATGTTTCCGGACTTTCATCATCCTTTTTCTCAATCACTTCAACATCCGACTCTGTATCATTAATAAGCGTAAGCAATTCTTTTAAATTTGATGCAGCTTCTGCCTCCAATCCTAAAAAATTTAATACTTTTTCAAGTTCTTCATCCGGATTATTGACCAGGTCTGCATATTGAATACGTTGCCAACGCATAGGAAGCTTGCATGGTTTGATCAATAAGGGAACCATTCGTTTTTCGTCAATGATGGCAATCGATACTTCATCATGCACATTTCTAGATTCAATAGCTGTGGGTGAGATAATGAGTAAAAATGTTTCAGATTTATTAAGGGCTTCTTCAATGGTATTATCCCAATCGTCGCCAAATTTGATGCCTTTTTGATCGATCCATACTTTAGCACCTAGCCGTTCTAGCTCTTCAACAAGCCCTATGGCAAATGGCCGGTCTTTACTGGAATAACTGACAAATATTGTTTCAGAGTCCATAATTTTTTAGTTTGCTTGGATTAATTAACTATTAAATGTACGAAATTTCATAATTACTCAATAAGATTATATGTTCTATTAAAGATGTCGGCATCACAAACATACATCTCGCCATCTATACCCACCATAAGCCAATCGCCTTTTTTTCCCTGCATGATGCCTTCCATGGTTTCCACTTCAAATGCTTCATCAATTTGAATACAACGTATTGGAATAGGTTTTTTAGTGGCTTTAGAGAATTCCAAATTTGGAATTTCAAATTGCTTAAATCTCCGCATTTTAAACAAATTATGTTAAAAATTTAGCTTTCAAAAACTTTATAAATTCATCTTCCGGGTTATCGGTTTTCATCAAGGCGGTATAGCCTGCATAGCCGTTTGTATACATCGAAATTTTATGACGAATTCCGGCCAATTCTGATGCCTTTTCATAGTTTGTTTTTGCAGTCTCCATGTCTCCCAAATACATACTGGCTTCAGCGACGGTTGCAATTTTCCAGAGATCATCAACACATTCTTTTGTAGCATCCAAAGCTTGTTGCGCATAATGTTTCATTTGCGCCTGATCATTGTCGATTACAATACTCGTAAAGGCCAAATTAATGGCTAAATAAAATATTTGATCTTGTTTTCCGGCGGCTTCGGCGATAGCCAATCCCTTTTTATAATATTCAATCGCAGCCTGACCATCACTTTCATTATTTTCCAGTAAATAAGATCGTTTATGACGGCCGGCTATGATACCAAGCAGATCGGAATTCCCCTTGGCATTTTCGTTCTCATTCAAAATCTCTATGGCCTCATCGCTTCGGTCCAGTCCTTCTAGTCCGAAAATAAGCTGTTTCAACTGTTCTTCGCCTAAACTGTCCGCCTTAGGTAAAAGTTCCTGAACCACTTCTTCATATTTTCCAAGTGCAATGTTGATCTCTTCTTTGTTAAGATAGTCTTTGGCAAATTCGGTATCGGTGAGGGTTTTTATGATCATTTCATAACATGGTGCATCTTTGCTTTGAGGTTTGACCATACGCAAATGATCACCGTCGATAAGGACGCAATCATCCTCATCAAATCCCGTAAAGCAGGATGAATAATGCACATATTCATCTGAAGTAGACGCAGCCACTTTGATCTTGAATGGTGTTCCATCCTGAAAGGTTTCAGTCCATGCCGAACGAACTGATGTTATAAACTCACCTTCGCTGCTCATTTCGCTGTATTTCTTATTCCATGTTTTTTCCAATAATTGAGCATCGATTCCATTGCTCGGGGTTCCAAACATGATAAGATGAGAAATACGCTCCCGATGCTCGGGCTTTAATTTCAGTATGGCTTTTTGAGCCACTAATCCACCCAAGCTATGAGCGACAATTGCAATTCGGCTGTATTCCTTGAATTTAAATACGACAGAAACACTTAGTTCGTCGGCAATTCGCTCAATATCATATATTCCGGCCCAGACCTCTTTTCCTAATTCCGGTTTTACAAATTGCGAATATCCCAAAGGTCGTAGGTCCCAACCCTTAATATCATCTTCTTCCATGAGCATGTTAGGGATATCTCCAAAGGTATCGGAGGCTTCACCTGAAAATCCATGAAGAAATAAAATGAGATTATCAGCGCCATCATCACGCCATGAAATAACCCGTTCCTTTTTCTCAGTGCTTTTTGGCTTGGTTACTGTGGCGGTTTCCACGTCCTGCACGTCCATCTCCGCGCGAATGGCCTGTGGGACATAGCTCAATGCAAAATCATCGGCATTTTGCAAATTTACATATGGATTTTGGCCTTTGTTCAATACTTCTTTAGCAATTCTGGAGACTTCGCGTTGCAGGTAGCCTGAAACTTCTGAAATTCGAATAAAGGGTTCTTCAAAATATTTTTTATGCTGACCAGTCAAAGCCTTGACGAGGCATTTTGTAAACAAGCTGTATTTATCACCACCGAGGATCTGTGATTTCTGCTCAGCACGACAGGACGAGATTATGGAAACACCACGTTCATTATCAACTTTCTGGGCCATACCTTCGAGATTGTTATACTCTGTAGAATCGGCTGCAGCTTCTTCAGCTTCTTCATCGGCGCTTTTCACACCAATATTCAATCCACCGCCCTGTGTCATTCCTGCGGCATGACAGCAATCAAGGAAGAACACCAAACTGTCGGTATTGAGTTGGTTCAATTTATCCTTAAGCAGTTCGGCAGGAAACATGGCCTCCAATTTTTCGTCAAAGGTTTCACATTCCCACATACCATTAGGTTGAAGAAAATAACGGTCTACTTCACGAATGATCTTTTCTCCATTGACCATTCGTTCTTTAAAAACTTCTTTGCCGTCAACAATTTCAATTTCATTCCATCTGAAATGACCACCATGCCCCGAATAGAATAAAAGCACTGAAGAGTTTTCATCTACTTTTGAAATCAATTCATCAAAGCCTCTGGTCATTCCTTCCCGGGTCGCCTCTTTCTCGGTAACAAGAATGACATTTTCTTCCGGATAACCGCATAAAGTTTCATCGGTAAGAATATTATTGATCTTAATTGCATCATTGACAGATTCCGGAAGATCATCGCCAACACCAATAAGGAGGGCAAAGGCATTTTTTAATATACTCATAGTTTAAATATCTAAATTATAAATCTAACTCATTCACCATTAGCTTTACCTGATCAACCTGGGATTGTGATATCTTAGGGTCATTCGCTTTAGTAAGCTCGTACAAGGCCTTTACCGCCTTGGCTTTTTGAGTGGTCAATCCACCGGTATCAATAAGTTTATCGGCCAGTTCATTAACTGATAAATTGGAGACATCAATATTATTTCTGCGCCCTTTGCGTTTAAGATCATTTTCTAATTGAATGTTGCATTTTTTCAATTGATCATTTGGGGAATCAGACATCATACTAACACCAGATTTGGAAACACTTTTGAGCAATTTAGGAGCTTGACTAACGGCCTGTTCAATCTTGTCCTGAAAGGTCATGGAAATGCCTGAAGCATCTGCTTTAAAGGAACCAACCCTTGAAATCACCCCAGAGATGTACTTTTTATAAATGAGAAGAATAGCAACAACCGCCATAGGCCAGGCCAGTACTTCGACCAATTCGGTAATTTCAGTAAACAACGATTTGGCAACTTTTTTGGCAGCTTCAGAATCTTGAATGTTCATTTTAATTTAAAAAATAAGGTTTGACAATAGCATACTCATAAAACGTCAATGCCAGAAATTCATAATCATTTTGAATTCCGGTGACGTATTAATCGATTTAAAATGATAATCATTTTGAAACAGTTCAGGAGAATAGCGATTTCCTGCTGCCACCGACAAATTTAAATGCGAAATGGCGATATCGTATTTTTCCTGACTGGCGTAGATCTGCGCAATGGCATAATCAACATTTCCCAATTCATATTCCGATCGCAATGCATTGAGTTTTGCGATGCATTCTTCGGCCTCGACATCCTTTTCATTATGAAATAAAGTTGCAGCCAACTTTGCCAAATGCCCGATGTTTTCAGGATCATTTTGATGCAAATTCTTTAGAAGGGTCTCCGCCTTTTTAAAATCTCCCTTATAATAATGTGCATTGGCATAATTCTTTTTCGATTGATCGGTATCAGAATCGATAACCTTATCAAAATAACTATGGGCCAGTGGTATACTATCCATTCTAACCAAAATTTCTTTACCTGCAAATATGTTCGATTCTTCCCATTGCTCTTTGTCGTGAACGAGTTTTATTTTTGTCAATAAGCTATCCAGTGGATTTATTTTTGATGTTCTGATATAGGCTGAAATTAATGCTTTTTTCAAAAGATAATGGCTGGACCTTTCAATAAAATTTTTTAAAAATAGAATTGTCGCTTCATTTTTCTGCAATTCCATATCGGCATAAGCCTTGGTATACACTCGAAAAACTCCAATAACATTATTTTCGAGATCCCAATCATCCATTGGAATTTCCTTCCAGAATGTGTTGACCATCTCAGGTTTATTGACAAACTGATGCGCGATCACCATGGCGGTTTGGTTTGTTCGGGCATGAAATGGCTTAATATTATATTCGTTTAAAACCGTGGAATAAATACGTTTATTATCGCCTTTAAGTAAGGCATCATAATGATCCATTAAATTTCGCTGACGTTTACTTATTCCGGAACGCGGTAATATGGCCGTTCGGAGTGAATCAAAGGTTTTAAACTCACGTTGATTATAATAATATAGGACTTTTGCTGCCGAGGCCTCAAAATAGGTGCTGTCTGCTTCAATTGCTTTGTTCAATAATTCCAGGTAGACCGGTTTATTGTCAAAGTTTTCCTGTGCTTCCATCCAATATTGATAGGCTTCATAGTTCGGCGGAGATTGATCAAGATTTAAGCCGTTTGGATCTTCGGTTATTAAATAACCCAGGATGCGTTGTTGTAAAAGTTCAATGCATTCAAATGGTTGGCTGTTCTCGCATTCAATAGGCTTAAAAGAAAACAAGGTCAAATTATTGATCGCATCAATGATTGACGAGCGAAAAATTAATTTATCATCTTTCAGGAAAAATGAACCATCAATTAATTTTGATGGCTTAAGATAATCGGTCAATATGTCCGTGTCGGTCAGGCCTTTGTTTTGGGTTTTAATCGCGTTCGAATAGTCGTTGACAATATCTTGAGTAATGACCTGGCCAACTTTGAATTCGGTAATTCCATGCTGAATCCAGTCCAATGTCATTTTACTCACGCCATCGAATTTTTCTTGACCGGTATTATTATCAAATGTCAATACTGCAATCTTTCCACTGGATTCAAACTCGGGAATTGAACCATCATCAACAAAATTTGTATTAACAATAAGTAAAACAGCTAGTGCACAAAAAAAAGAGATCACCCCAAATCCTGAAAAGAAAAAATGTTCAAAAACCTTTCGGTTGCGTACTTCTACTGCATCTTCAATATCCGTTGAAACCGTATATTTTAATCGCGATCGCCATATGTAAAAGATATAAATCGGGAAGCCAACCAGCAGCAACATGATCAATATAGTAACGCTCTTCTCAGGGAGGCCAAGAGGTTGATAAGTCACTGATAAAACCTGCAAAATCACCCAACTTGAGACGACATAAATGGAAAGCATTTTAAATACTTCCCTCTTATGACATTCTTTAATAAATTGATTAAAAGTCATTTAAATCGTAATAATTGTACTTAAAATAGAGTGAGATGTGCATTAATATTCGATTAATTTACGTATTTTTACTTATATACTGTTTATTAACTTAAAAAATTATTATTATGAGTTTACATGTAGATCCGAATTCAGGAGCCAAATCTAAAGATGGGGTTGGAGTAGATCCAACTTCAAAAGCTAAAGATGGAGTAGGAGTAGATCCAACTTCGAAATCTAAAGATGGGGTTGGAGTAGATCCAACTTCAAAAGCTAAAGATGGAGTAGGAGTAGATCCAACTTCAAAAGCCAAAGATGGCGTAGGGGTAGACCCTAATACAAGAACGGCAACATCAAAAGATGGTGTAGGTGTTGACCCTGAGTAAATTATTTAAATTTTATTATGCCTCTAAATTTAAAACACAACAACCTATAAAGTTCTTTAGAATTCGATAAGCGTATATTCTGAAGCAGAAATCTACATTTTCGACTTAATTAAAAACCCGATTCATTGAATCGGGTTTTTTGTATTTAATTGTGTCCAATTGCACAACCACAAGTTTCTCTCGTAAAACTTCTGCTTTCTTCATGCCAAGGAAAGGCGGCATTATATTTATTGTTTTCCCAATAAAATTCAGTGCGCTCACTGGGATCATTTCCAATTTCATTCATGGTTTCTGTATCATATAAGCGTCCGTTAACCATTGTATAGATGACACTTTCGGTGTTTTTTATATCGTCAAGAGGATTCTTATCCATCACAATTAGGTCGGCCAATTTGCCGGTTTCAAGAGAGCCAATATCGTTACTCATACCTATATAATCGGCACCGTTAAGTGTTGCTGCCCTTAAGGCCTCCATGTTGGTCATTCCGCCTTGGTGAAGCATCCATAGTTCCCAATGAGCAGCAAGACCCTGTAATTGTCCATGAGCTCCTAAATTCACTTTTACACCGACGTCAGTCAATGCCTTACAGGTCTTTGATGTTAATATATGACCGTTCTCATATTCTTCCTGAGGAACCATAGTGCGATGCCTTGATCGGGAATCAATAATACTTCTTGGAAAATATTTAAGTAATTTCTCATTTTCCCAGACGTTAGTATTTTGGTACCAATAATATTCACCACTCATTCCGGCGTAATTTACAACCAGGGTTGGCGTATAGCCTGTATTACTATTTCCCCATAGGGTAAGAACATCCTTATAAACTGGTGCAATAGGAATATTATGTTCAACACCTGTATGTCCATCCATGACCATGGTCATATTATGATAAAATGTAGAGCCACCTTCAGGGACAACGAAAATGCCTTCCTCCCGAGCTGCTTGTAAGACCTGTTGTCTTTGATCACGTCTTGGCTGATTATAACTTTTTACTGAAAGTGCACCGAAGGCTTTTGTCCGTCTGATAGATGAGCGAGCATCATCCAAATTATTTATGACCGCCTTAAAATCACCGTCGGCACCATAAAGTATGAATCCTGTGGAATACAAACGTGGCCCTACCAAACTGCCATTTTTCTGCAATTCAGATAAGGCAAATACACTTTCTGAATTTGCTGACGGATCATGGGCTGTAGTCACTCCAAAGGCCAGATTAGCATAAAATTGCCAATGCTTCTGAGTGGTTAGTCCATAACGAAATCCACCAATATGCGCATGTGCATCAACAATGCCGGGCATAATTGTTTTTCCTGAAACATCGTATACTTTGGCATTTGACGGTATGCTAACTTCTGCCGCCGGTCCTAAAGCCTGAATACGGTTTTCGTTGACAATCAAGGTGCCGTTTTCAATGACCTTGTCTCCTTCCATAGTAATAATTCGTGCACCGGTGAATGCGATGATGCCACTTGGCTTATCGGTTTTAGCCGTAACTTTTATGAGAACACCTTCTTCTGAAATTGATGTATTGTCCAGTGAAGCCGAAGCCGAGTAATATGTGTTGCCTAGTGTCCAGTGAATGGTCTTGCTGTCCCCGGACCAATGTAAATTAATTCCAGCATCCTTTGATAATTGTGTTACCGGAACAAATTTGGTGTTGTCTGTCAGGTCGATGGACTTCCCTGCTTTTGGCATTGGAGCTTTATACACTTTGTGCAAATGCTGAAACGCGATCCAATTACCATCGGGGCTTGGCACCAATCGATTACCATGTTTCGATTTAATCAGGGTTCGTTCATTAGAACCGCGAAGATCAATACTTTTTAATTCTTTGGTTAAGGCGCCAAAGAAGAATCCTCCTTTTTGATAAATAATGCGAGAATCATCTGTATTGAACATTGGATAATCGCCTTCCTTGATTAGAAATTTTGCATTAGACCCATCTGAATTCATTCGATATAATCCTGTTTTTTTTGCAAAAGCCCTTCCCTGATCATTGTTTCCACCTTCTTTTCTGTAAACAATATAATTACCGTTATTTGAATATGAAGGGTTTCTATAAATTCCTTTTTCTACACTTAATTTGGTTGAAGCACCTCCATTAGTGGATATTTTATGAATTGCCCCTAGATTCTTATCGTTCCAGGTCACATAAACGATATGATTACCATCAGGTGAATAGGCTGGTTCGAACTCAAAATCATTGCCTTGAGTTAATCGACGTGGTGTGCCATTTGGAAGATTCATAGTATACAAATAACCCAGTGCATTAAAAACAATTTGCTTTCCGTTGGGTGATGTTTTAGCATGCCTGATCACTTTAGCGTCAAAGGTATCGGGAGCCACCGGGGTATCGAACTCAATGGCCTTGGCAATTTTTATTTTGTTATTGACTTGAAATGGGATTTCAGATACTTGTAGTGAATTTACATTGACCTTTTCAATTTTTCCCTTAGACCAGATGATGATATCTTCATCATTAGGGGTCCAACTAAAATTTGGATACACGCCAAATATGGCCCAGGCTTCCTGCTGATCTTTATTAAGTTGATCAAAAACAGGCCATTCTTCACCTGTTTCCAGATCGTGAATATATAGCACCGTTTTGGTTCGGACACGTTTGATAAAGGCTAATTTTTTTCCATCTCTAGAAACTTGAGGACGTGCTGCTCCACCAGGCCCGCCGGTTATTCGATCTGTTTTTCCGGTTTCGAAATCATATCGATTTATAACGTATATCTGTTTATTAGGGTCTTTATTATATTGAAAAAAGCCACCAGGATATATGTCTTCACTGTAATACAAATATTTACCATCTGGAGAAATATTGGGCTCATTCACATCCTGTTGGTCATTTTTTCGCTTTGTAATTTGAAGACCGCCTTCGGTGGACAAGTGATACATCCACATTTCACCTGCACCCAAGGAGCGGGTTGAAGAAAAATGTTTTCGGGCGATAAGGTAATTTCCATCTGCGGACCATACCGCATTATTGAGTAACCTGAAATTTTCCTTTGTCCTCTGCTTCGCGTTGCTGCCATCGGTATTCATGGTCCAAATATTATCGCCACCACCGGCATCACTTGTAAATGAAATTGATTTTCCATCGGGACTAAAACGTGGTTGAATTTCAAACGGCAATCCACTTCTTAATGCTTTGGCTTTACCACCATTGCTGTCCATGATATAGATATCACCAAGCAGGTCAAAAACGATCTGTTTTCCATCCGGGCTAACATCCAGGTTCATCCAGGTACCTTCGGTTGTTGACAGATCAACTTCTTTGAAATTCCAATCGCCTTCCGGGTTGGAAACATCCCATTTGGCTTTGTCTTTATCCTGGGCATAGATATGTATTGAAGAAACTAAGAAGAGGGTAAGGATTAATTTAATGCGAATCATGATTAATGGTTTTGAAAAATGAGCTGTAAGATAGGTATTCTTTTGGAAAAGGGTAAAAAAAAATCCGATTCAAATGAATCGGATCTTTATAAGCGAAATATGTTTTTAATTGGCAATAATGCCTTACTTAACTTTGTCTATAATAGCTTTAAAAGCTTCAGGGTTGTTCATCGCTAAATCGGCTAAAACCTTTCGGTTCAACTCAATATTATTCGCTTTTAACTGTCCCATAAACTTTGAATAAGATAAACCATGTTCTCTTGCACCTGCGTTAATACGTGTGATCCATAAGGCACGGAATGTTCTCTTTTTATTTCTGCGGTCTCTGTACGAGTATTGCATCGCTTTGTCCACCGCATTTTTGGCTACAGTCCAGACGTTTTTTCGTCGTCCGAAGTAACCTTTGGCTTGCTTAAGAACTCTTTTTCTTCGAGCTCTCTTTGCAACTGAATTTACTGATCTTGGCATAATTTTAAATTTTTTGTAGTAGGCGTCCTGAATTCGTTTCAGGATCTTTTAATGGCCTAACTCCATGGGTTTATAAATAATTTAACCTTGCGAATTACTTCAATCGTAATTGCTGCTTGATGTTGTCAACATCGGCATCGTGTACTAATGTACTATGCGTTAATGCTAACTTACGCTTCTTTGATTTCTTAGTTAAGATATGACTCTTAAAAGCGTGTTTCCTTTTAATCTTACCAGTGCCTGTTAGCTTAAAGCGTTTTTTAGCACTAGATTTTGTTTTCATTTTCGGCATTGTTATCCTTTTTTTACTTCGCTTATTATTGTTTTCTGCTGAAACAACTTTCAGCAGATTTTTTTATTTCTTCTTAATTGGTGAGATGAACATGGTCATCCGCTTACCTTCAAGCTTCGGCATTTGCTCTACTTTTCCAACTTCTTCCAAATCCTGAGCCAAACGTAAAAGCAAGATCTCACCTTGATCTTTATAAATGATTGATCGTCCTTTAAAGAACACAAATGCTTTTAATTTCGCACCATCATTTAGAAATTTTTCGGCATGTTTCTTTTTAAAATTGTAATCATGGTCATCGGTCTGTGGTCCAAACCGAATCTCTTTAATCACCACTTTAGTTGCCTTAGACTTGAGTGCCTTCTCCCGCTTTTTCTGCTCATAAAGAAACTTCTTATAGTCCATGACCTTGCAAACCGGAGGGTTAGCTTTTGGAGAAATCTCTACGAGATCAACTCCTTGTTCGTCTGCAATTGCTAAGGCGGTACTTAAATTATAAATACCAACTTCAACATTGTCTCCAACCAATCTCACTTCGGTTGCGGTAATCTTGTCATTGATTTTGTGTTTGTCCTCCCTGATTTCTCTTAAAGGACGTCGGTTTCTTTTTCTTCGTATTGCTATGGCTCTAAATTTTAATTAATTTTTAAAGGGTTTTAATGTTTTCTTTATTTCAGTTTCAACTAATTCTGCAAATTGATTAACACTAATCGTGCCTAAATCTTCACCTCCATGTTGTCGGACACTAATTTTATTTTCATTTTCTTCAGCTTCCCCGACAATAATCATATAAGGAATCTTATTCATTTCAGCTTCCCTAATCTTTTTCCCCATTGTCTCATTCCTATTATCAACGAGGGCGCGAATTTCGTTATTTTCTAACAAATTTAAAACTTTTTGTCCGTATTTTTCATATTTCTCGCTAATAGTGAGAATTATAGCCTGTTCGGGCATCAGCCAAAGTGGAAAATTTCCCGCTGTATGTTCTAATAAAATAGCAACAAATCTTTCCATACTTCCAAAAGGTGCCCGATGAATCATAACAGGGCGATGTAACTCATTATCAGCACCTTTATAAGTCAATTCAAAACGTTCAGGTAAGTTGTAATCAACCTGAATAGTTCCGAGTTGCCATTGGCGGCCAAGGGCATCATTGACCATAAAATCGAGTTTCGGACCATAGAATGCGGCTTCGCCTTTTTCAATGACATAATCCAAACCTTTATCCTCGGCGGCATTGATAATGGCTTGTTCGGCCTTATCCCAATTTTCGCTATCTCCTATGTATTTTTCGGGTGTACTTAAATCCCGTATTGAAACCTGGGTTTTAAAATCTTCAAAACCAAGCGATCCAAATACGTAAAGTACAAGATCGATAACTTCTTTAAATTCGGCATCAAGTTGATCTGGTGTACAGAAAATATGCGCATCATCCTGTGTAAATCCACGCACACGAGTCAGTCCGTGCAACTCACCACTTTGCTCATATCTGTAAACCGTACCGAATTCGGCCAGCCGTATCGGTAGTTCTTTATAACTCCAGGGTTTGGAGTTGTAAATCTCACAATGATGCGGACAATTCATAGGTTTTAAAAAGAACTCTTCATTTTCCTTCGGAGTTTGGATTGGCTTGAAGCTGTCTTCACCATATTTTGCATAATGGCCTGAAGTGATATATAATTCTTTCTGTCCAATGTGAGGAGTCATCACCATTTCATAACCGGCCTTTTGCTGCGCACTCTTAAGAAAGTTTTCAAGTCGATTTCTAAGTGCAGCCCCTTTTGGTAGCCATAAGGGTAATCCCTGACCAACCATTTGAGAAAAGGTAAATAATTCAAGTTGCTTCCCTAACTTTCTATGATCTCTTTTTTTAGCTTCTTCAAGAAGTTGAAGGTATTCGGTGAGTTCTTTTTGTTTTGGGAATGCGGTGCCGTAAACCCGCGTCAACTGCTTGTTATTTTCATCACCTCTCCAATAGGCGCCTGCGATACTTAATACTTTTACGGCCTTAATGATTCCCGTGTTGGGAATATGCCCTCCTCTACAGAGATCGGAAAATGTTGAATGGTCGCAAAATGTAATATCGCCATCTTCAAGATTTTCGATGAGTTCGACTTTATATTCGTTGCCTTGGTCCTTATAAAATGAAAGGGCGTCTGCCTTTGAAACTGATCGCATTTTAAAATCATGTTTGCCACGTGCTATTTCCATCATCTTATCTTCAATGGTCTTAAAATCCTTATCGGAAATTGTTTGATCATTAAAGTCGACATCATAATAATACCCATTATCAATGGCGGGGCCGATGGATAATTTCGCGCCGGGATAAAGTTCCTCCAGGGCCTGAGCCAAAACGTGAGAACTTGAATGCCAGAACGCTTTTTTCCCTTCAGGATCTCTCCAGGTAAAAAGTACAAGATTTCCATCTTCCTCTAATAGTGTTGAGGTTTCAACGGTGGTATCATTATATTTTGCCGATATAACATTACGCGCCAATCCTTCACTTATGTCCATAGCGACTTCCATTGGAGTAACAGGCTTATCATAAGTTTTAATACTATTATCAGGTAAAGTAATCTTTATCATTTGCATTCAAATTAGTGCGCAAAGATAATGGTATAATGTGTTACAAGCAACTTGTGGATTTGTAAATAGAAAATGTTATTGAATATTGTTGATTACTTTTTGGTATTTCAAAATTTTCAATTTGATTTTTTTTTAACTTAACCGATTGAAAATAAAGGTTTTAAAATTGAGTTTTTAACTCGTCTTAAAAATAGTTTGAAAAAAGTTTTGCGGAAATTAAAACGGTTATATATTTGCAGCCGCTTTAGTAAAAATTCCATTTTATTTGAAGCATTTTTTAAGGCGTTATATTAGCTTTATTTGAGCAATATATTTAATCCTCTTTTTTTTAACCCATACGTTTGTGGGAGCGAAAAAATGGTTTTATATTTGCACCCGCTTAAATGTTAAGTTTAGGTGTAGGAATAAAAAATAAGTTCATTAAACATATTGATTGACAGCGTAAGATTGTATTGGAAACGATATGATCAAACAAGAGAATAAACCATTTTGAGTACGAAAGAAATTCCTTTTTGGTTGTTTAGAGA
>JABDLA010000136.1 GCA_013001965.1 Flavobacteriaceae bacterium
CGATGGAACAGAAAGTGTCAATTTTTTAGATGAGATCGATTGTTATAACAACGAGACTTTGGTTTTTAATAATGACAATACAGGTGTTGCAATGAGTACATCCTATGCTGATTTTGATATATAGCCCGATGCAATTTTATATTACGGCCGCCTGCGTTGGTATGGTCATGGGCGGCATCCAATCCTTATCGCGTTCTACCTATAGTAAATTGATTCCCGAGCAATCTGAAGATAGCGCATCTTACTTTAGTTTTTATGATGTTGCCGAAAAGATTGGCATTGTGATAGGGATGTTCCTTTATGGCTTTATTGCAGGCCTGACCGGAAGTATGAGATATTCCATTTTATTTCTGATCACCTTTTTTATTATTGGTGTTATTCTTCTTTACAGGGTTCCGAAAACAAAAATATTGGAATAGTAAAATGCCTCCATCCTTTGATTTTTTTAAAATTTAAGATTCTTGGCTAAATTCTGTATGTTTGTCTTTCAATTTAACCCGTCTTATGAAAAAAATAAGTTTACTCTTTGGACTATGTATCTTGTTCTCGGCCTTCACTTGTGAAAATGAACCTCTTGAAGGTGATTTCTCAGATCCGGATCCCGATACGAGCTGTGATGAAGCTTCTCAGGATACGGCCGCAGCCGTTTTGGCCTTTGTAAATGCTACAGATGCGAATTACACCGAATTATGTACTGCCTACAAAAGTGCTCTTGAAGCTCAAATTGCCGCCTGTGGTGATGACAGCGGTTCCTTACAAGCGCTCATCGATGCGCTGGGCGATTGTATCAATGATCAACCAACAGAACTTGTTGGGACCTGGAAACTGACAGACTGGAATGGGGAAGAACCAATTGATTTGAATAACGATGGAACAGAAAGTGTCAATTTTTTAGATGAGATCGATTGTTATAACAACGAGACTTTGGTTTTTAATAATGACAATACCGGCGTTGCAATGAGTACATCCTATGCTGATTTTGATATATTTTTAGAAGTCGGATCTACTGATTCATTTGATTTCTCATACGATTGCATTGATGAAATTGAAAATACTGATATCACCTGGACGCAATCAGGTAACATAGTTTCAATAACCGATCCTTTTTCTACTTCCGATTGGACCTTGAATGGAAACACATTATCAATCACCATACCTGAAGGATTTACGGTAATAAATGCTGATGATGCCAATGTTAGCCTTATTCAGGACTTAACATTCATATATACTAAACAATAATAGAAAAGCCACTCCAAGAGTGGCTTTCAATTATTGAATATATAAAAAGCAAACCTAGTTGCTGATGCTTCCCGAACCAGATACTTTGGTATCTTCTTTACCCGGATTTCCGCGATATTCGATATCACCCGAACCTGACACTCTTGCTTTTAAAGAAACTTTGCTTACTACCTGTGCGTCACCTGAACCTGCTACAGATACAACGGTGTTATTTGAATTAAGACCGAAGGCATGAATATCTCCTGATCCGGCCAAACTGGCCTCAAGATCATTGGTGTTGCCTTTTAAGGTCAGGTCACCAGAACCTGCAAGGCTTCCGTCAACACTTGTGGCATCGATATCCAGGACAACATCTCCCGAACCTGCCAGGGAAACACTGAATGAATCAGCTTTGATCTTGTCTTCATTCCAAAGATCGCCCGAGCCGGCTAAGGACACTTCATCAATGCTTTCAAATGGTATGGTGATCTTTATAGTTTTGTTCCAACTCGGACTAAGATTTATACCTTTTTCAACTTTAACGATCAATTTGTCACCTTTAACCTCGGTAATAATATGTTCGATGAGGTTTTCTTCACCTTCAATGGTGATGTTACCTTCTTTTCCTGCGACCAGAATATAGTCCATAGAGCCGGCACATTTTATGGCGTCATAATCGCCGGTAGAACGTTTAACTGTCGTCATTTTTCCGTTGCCTTTTACTTTTTTACTACCCCACCACTGCGCCTGTGTTGTAGTTGATATGAGCATGGCAAAAATTAAGATTACTAATTTTTTCATAATGTTTATTTTTTGATTGGTTTTTAATTTCTTTTAAAGGTTACACTGCCGTAGTCGGACTGAATATTTATTTTATTGCTTGAACTGCCACCATAGTTGCCGAAATAATATTTCTCGCTGGACTTTAGGCGTTCTTTAATCATATTAAGTCCTTCGGTACCACGCAATGATCCATATCGAAGATCTATATCGAATTCAAAACTATAGGCTGCATCGTATCCAATCGTTATTTTCATATAGTCGGATTCGACGGTAATATTACCGGCATTCGCTGTCATATTTTCAATTTTCATAGAACCATAGTCGGCTTTAACCCGAACATCCTGATAGATATCGCCTAATCGTAATGTAAGATAATCGCCGTTGCCTGTAACATTATTGGCCTTATCAACTTTCAAGGAGCCATAATCGCAATTGTATTCTATGTCTTCGGCAACTTCAATATGAGACTTTGTATAATCGGCAACGATATCCAGATTTTTGGTTTTACCAACCGTATACCCACTATAATCAGCATTGATCGATCCGCTGTTGATAAACTCAAAATAAGAGTTATTGGTATAATCGAAATTCAGGTCATTATTAGCGGCCATCAATTCCTTGGTCGTGATCTTGCCATAATCACAATCGATACTGGCGCGTCCCTCTAGTTTATCTAAATTGATACTGCCATAGTCATTATCGAGATCCACATTATTGGTTATAGGCATTTTAATGACGTAGTTGATCTTCATATTCACATTATTATTGCCCCAATTCCACCAGGATCTGGATTTACGCTTATTGAAAATGGTTTCGGCTGAAACTTCATTTGATGAAGCTGAGAATTCTACATCGATATCATCTAATTTCTTCTGAACTTTTTCTTCATCATTTCCATTAGTAGTAATGGTGACGTCGATAACAATTCGGTTTTCATTCCAGGTGGTGATATCGAGATTGCCATAACTATTATCTACACGAAGGGTAGCACTGGAATTCACATCAAATTCTTTATGAATGGTTTTTTCCTTGGTATGCTTTCCCTTCCAGTTCTGGTCATTTGCCAAAAGGGTCAGCGGCATTATGAGCAATGCCAAACATATTTTATAAAGTAGAGCTGTTTTCATTTGTATCATTTTTAATTAGTTTTAATTCTTCTATTTGTTCTGAAACATTTTGCAAGATGTCTATTCTGTTTTGGAAGTTTGTGATCATGGCATGGATAACACGCTGGTCGTCTCCACTTTCTTCCAAAGCCAATTTCAAATTCTGGTAGTCCTCTTCAAGAATTTTGATTTGAAATAAGGCATCTACAATGATTTCCTGAAATTCAGGGGAATCCTCGGTATTCAGTTTTTCAAGTTCGGCCGCAATGGTATTAGTAAAGAAATCCTGGGTAGTGGCCATTTCGGGCGATACACTAGCCAAATCCTTTTCATTGGTATTCGTTTGAAAACCGATGGCGAGTGTAACCAAGAGGACCACAGAAGCTGCAATTCCTAAAATTGGTTTCCATAATCTGGAATAACCGGCTGTTGTTTCGGCCACGTCCTGGGACGCTATTAGTTTTTCGATAAATCGTTGTTCATGATCTGACCGTGGTTCTTCCATATCAAATTGATCTTTGAGATCTTCAAACAGCGTATTTAATTTATCAGTATTCATCGGTTCTATATTAATATTCAGCTATTGGCTGCAATTTTTGTCTTAATTTATCCTTGGCCCTGGAGATCATTGTTCTGCAATTGGCGTAGGAAATGTTCATTATTTTACTTATTTCTTCATAGTCATATCCTTCTATAAGGTGCAATGTCAAAGAGATCCTGTAATTGTCTTTTAACAATTTCATCGAATCTAATACTTGCCTGGCCTTAATATTGGTGAATTCATAATCTTCTGAAACACCTTGACCGTCTTCGATTTTATATAGGACATCATCTAAAGGAACGTCGTTGTATTTACTGTTCTTATTATAGTGGTAAATACTATTGTTAATTACAATGCGCTTCAGCCAGGCTCCAAATGTTACCGACTCTTGTAATGTGTCTAATTTTGTAAATGCGGTTAAAAATGCTTCTTGCATGATATCCTCAGCTTCAAAATTATCTTTCACAATACGTACGGCAGTATTGTACATGGCCTTATAATATCGGTTGTAAATTTCCAATTGCGCTAATTGGTTTCCTGATTTACATTGCTCAATGAGCTGTTCGATATTTTGGTTGGCCGGCCTCAAAAAAGCAAATTGTTTATACTAAAGATGAGATGAATAAAAATGTGTTACAGTTTTTTTAAAAAAATTACGTTTTATTTAATAATTCTAAGTTTACAATGGCATAACAATTGAACTTAATGGATATAAATTGATTTAAATATATACGTAAATTGCTGATTATTAAGTGTTAACTGATTTGTTTACCTAAAGATAAAAAATAATCGGCTCTGTTTTAATGACAGAATGACTTAAAAATAATATGGCTAAATCCAAATACACAAATCTTGACAGTTTGTCATTTCAGGAATTTGATGAAAATTCAGAATTGATCCCATTAATGACCACTGAAGATGAAAAAGAGATCAATAATGAGTCCTTACCCGAAACCTTACCCATTTTATCCCTTCGGAATACTGTGCTTTTCCCCGGTGTTGTAATTCCCATCACTGCAGGTCGCGATAAATCCATTAAACTTATCAATGATGCTAATCAAGGCAGCAAGGTTATTGGCGTGGTCTCACAAAAGGATGAGATGGTTGAAAATCCTTCAGTAAATGATATTCATAGCACAGGGACCGTGGCAAAAATATTAAAGGTCCTTAAAATGCCGGACGGCAATACTACTGTTATTATTCAAGGAAAAAAACGATTCCAGATTGCTGAGATCATCACTGAAGACCCCTATATGAATGCTACAGTTAGAGCAGTTCCCGAATCAGGGCCTACATCTGATCCCGTCGAATTTGATGCTGTAATAGAATCGATTAAAGACCTTGCTCTACAGATCATAAAAGAAAACCCGAATATTCCAAGTGAAGCTGCATTTGCGATAAAAAATATTGAAAGCAATTCCTTTCTGGTGAATTTCGTCTCCTCCAACATGAATCTTTCCGTTAAGGACAAACAAGAATTGTTAGAAACAAATAATCTTGAAGATCGAGCCTTAGCAACCCTAAAACATATGCGCATTGAAGTTCAGAAACTGGAACTTAAGCAAGATATTCAGTCTAAGGTTCAGAGTGACCTGAATCAGCAACAGCGGGAGTATTATTTGCACCAGCAAATGAAAACCATACAGGAGGAGCTTGGTGGGACGAGTTATGAAGCGGAGATCGAGGAAATGCGGGCCAAATCCAAGAAGAAAAAGTGGGATGAAAAAGTCGCGAAGCATTTTGAAATGGAGCTGGCAAAACTTCAGCGATTGAATCCGCAGGTAGCCGAATTTTCAATTCAGCGAAATTATTTAGACTTGTTTCTCGGCTTGCCCTGGAATGACTACAGTAAGGACCTATTCGACCTTAAACGCGCCAAGAGAATATTAGATCGTGACCATCATGGCTTAGACGATGTTAAACGGCGAATTATAGAATATTTGGCCGTTTTGAAGTTGCGCAACGATATGAAATCTCCAATTCTATGCTTGTACGGCCCTCCGGGTGTTGGTAAAACATCCCTTGGGAAATCCATTGCTGAAGCACTTGGGCGTGAATATATTAGAATGTCCCTTGGTGGCCTTAGAGACGAAGCGGAAATTCGCGGACATCGTAAGACCTATATAGGTGCGATGCCCGGCCGAATTATTCAAAGCATTAAAAAAGCAGGCACCTCAAATCCGGTCTTTGTACTTGACGAGATCGATAAATTGTCGGTTTCTCATCAAGGTGATCCATCATCAGCCATGCTTGAGGTTCTTGATCCCGAGCAAAATTCGGAGTTTTATGATAATTTTCTTGAAATGGGTTACGATCTTTCCAAGGTGATGTTTATTGCTACGGCAAATAGTTTGTCGACCATACAACCGGCATTGCTGGATAGGATGGAAGTCATTAATGTCACCGGTTATACGATCGAGGAAAAAATTGAAATTGCGAAGAAGCATTTATTGCCGAAGCAATTGAAGGAGCACGGACTAACAACAGAACATCTTAAAATTGCCAAACCACAATTAGAGAAAATCGTGGAAGGCTACACCAGAGAATCAGGTGTTCGCGGACTAGAAAAGAAAATTGCCAAGATGGTACGTTATGCCGCAAAGAATATTGCAATGGACGAAAATTATGCAATCAAGGTCAATAATGAAACTATTGTTGAGGTTTTGGGAAGCCCGAAAATGGAACGTGATAAATACGAGAACAATGAAGTTGCAGGTGTTGTCACCGGATTGGCCTGGACACGGGTAGGGGGCGACATATTGTTTATTGAATCCATTCTATCTAAGGGAAAAGGTAATTTAACGATCACCGGAAATCTAGGCAAGGTGATGAAAGAATCGGCAACCATTGCCATGGAATACATCAAAGCAAATGCTAATAAATTTGGGATCAACCCTGAAATTTTAGACAAATATAATGTACACCTCCATGTTCCTGAAGGCGCTACACCAAAAGACGGACCGAGTGCCGGAATAACGATGCTAACTTCCCTTGTTTCTTTATTTACGCAGAGAAAAGTGAAAAAAAGCATAGCCATGACAGGTGAAATCACCTTAAGAGGAAAGGTGCTTCCGGTAGGAGGAATTAAGGAAAAAATTCTGGCTGCTAAACGTGCCAAGATAAAAGAGATCATATTGTGCGAAGACAATAAAGCTGATATCAATGAAATCAAAGCAGACTATCTAAAAGGACTGAAATTTCATTTCGTTAAAGATATGAGTGAGGTTATTGACATTGCTCTAACCAAACAGCTTGTCGCAAGGGCGAAAAAACTATAAAACGAACCTCGATCTGATCGAGGTTTTTTTATGATTTAAAAATAAATTATCGCTCCAATCGTTTTAAAATAGATTTAGTTACTTTGCAGCTTTATGATTAAGAAAATTATCACGCTTCTGGTGTTCTTTGCTGTATCTTCGGCCTATGCGCAGCTGGGAGGAGAATCTACATACCAATTTCTTAATTTAATGTCCTCACCACGTCAGGCTGCACTGGGAGGGAAAGTTTTAACCAATGTTGATTACGATGTTACCCAGGCCTTGTATAATCCGGCCACGATCAATGTAGAAATGGACAATCAGCTTGCCTTGAACTTTTCAAGCTATTTGGGTGGTATTAATTATGGCACGGCAGCTTATGCCTATACTTATGACAGGCGCACCCAAACCTTTCATATTGGTGTGACCTATATTAATTATGGAAAATTTGATGGCTATGACGAGAATGGGGTCTCGACCGGAACCTTTACAGGTAATGAAGCTGCATTATCCTTGGGATATGCAAGACAGATCGGATATTCCGATTTTTATATGGGTGGCAATCTCAAAGTCATTACATCACAATTAGAACAGTATAATTCTTTAGGAGTGGCTTTAGATGCAGGCCTGCTGTATATTGATGATTATTTAGACTTTAATGCCGCAATAGTAGTGAGAAATGTAGGGTCTCAAATTACGACTTATGCCGGAATTCATGAACCCTTACCATTTGAGGTTGATTTTGGAATGTCTCAAACGTTAGAGCATGTTCCAATACGATGGCATGTTACTCTCGAAAACCTTCAGAAATGGCCATTAGGGCGACCCAATCCGGCAAGGGATGAAATTGACCTCGAAGGGAATTCCACAAGTGAGAAAGTGGGCTTCTTCAATAATTTGATACGTCATGCAATTATTGGTGCAGAACTTTTTCCCGAAAAAGGATTTAATATAAGGGTTGGATATAATTTTAGAAGAGCCGAAGAATTGCGTATTTTAGAGCAACGTAATTTCTCGGGTTTGTCATTTGGCATTGGGTTAAAATTGAATAAAATGCGTTTTAGTTATACGCATGCAAGATATTCGAGTGCGGCAAATACAAGCTTTTTTGGATTACAAATAGATTTACAATAAGTGTATAAAATTACCATAGCTATAGATGGGTATTCCTCAACAGGTAAGAGTACTATCGCAAAGCAACTAGCAAAATCATTAGGATATAAATACGTCGATTCCGGTGCTATGTACAGGGCGGTCACCCTGTATGCCATGGAAAATGGTTTTATTTCAGAAAGCCATTTTAATGTCAATGATTTTGTGTTGGAACTGGATAAGATCAAACTCGACTTCGAATTTAACGAAGCCCTCGAATTTTCTGAAATTATTTTAAACAATGAAAATGTTGAAAAACAGATCAGAACACTTGAAGTCTCAAGTTTTGTCAGCCAGGTCTCAGCCATCGCCGAAGTGCGTTATCAGCTTGTGAAATTACAGCATGAAATGGGCAAAAACAAAGGCATTGTCATGGATGGAAGAGATATTGGGACCGTAGTATTTCCTGATGCCGAACTTAAAATATTTCTAAATGCTTCTGCTGAAGTGAGAGCCCAACGTCGGTTTGATGAATTGATTTCACGTGGCGATGCTATCACCTTTGAAGATGTCCTTCGAAATGTGAATGAGCGCGATTATATCGATTCGCATCGTGAAGAATCGCCATTGACAAAAGCTGAAGATGCCATTGAGATCGATACCACCCACTTGAGTCTACAGGAACAGTATGACAAAATTTTTCAATTGGTCAATATGACGCTTGAGGACTATGAATGAAAAAAAAGCGATCCTGAGATCGCTTAATTATTTCATCACTTCATGAATATTATAAATTCGGTATGATCAATTCCTGATCAGGGTGTATGAGATCCGGATTTTTCAGTATATCTGAATTCGCGGCAAAAATATCTTTGTATTTCATAGCATCGCCATAATAATGTTTTGCAATTTTTCCCAATGTTTCACCACTGGTTACGGTATGCCGATGATAAACGCTTGAATCGGCAACTTTGATATCAGCCATGATGTCTGAAGGATTTTCACCACCAATTTCCTTAATCTTATCCCAAAGTAGATTTTTTTCATAAGGTGATTTTGCGGTTCCCCAAACTTTCAGGATGTTTCCGGCATCTTCCACATTCCCATCCTGAATATTTAACTGTTCTCCAAGATCAAGTACATCCTGGTATTTTGCTTTCATAGTCATACGTTAAAGTTGTTTAATGTTTTACGGCTTTAAAGATAGCAAAATAGGGGCCAAGACCCCTAAAATTGTTAATAAATTCAGAGTGCTCAAAATCAGTGGTTTAATAATTATTTGATCTTATTAGGCAATTATCAATAATATCCTTATTTTTGCCCTCCTTTTAGCGAATAATCGGAGAGATAAAAGGACGTTTAAATAAGGTATTAACACTTCTGTGTGGGATCGCTTAAATCTTCCGAAGACCTACAGAATACAAATGATAATCAGCAATGGCTGAAAAAAAAGAAAAGACTCCCGACACTAAGGGAGAAGTAAAAGAAGAGCAAACAACTGTTGAAGCTCCTGCCAAAAAAGAAGCTCCTGTACTATCGGAAGCTCAGGCAAATCCAGAAAAATTTTTAAAAGACTTTGATTGGCACAATTACGAAGAAGGTATTGAGCAAGTCGCCGACAAGAAATTAGCCGAATTTGAAAAGTTGGTTAACGATAATTTCGTTGATACACTTAATAATGAAGTGGTTGAAGGTGAAGTTGTTCATATGACCGATCGTGATGCCATTATCGATATCAATGCAAAATCGGAAGGCGTAATTTCATTGAATGAATTTCGATATAATCCCGATTTAAAAGTTGGCGATAAGGTTGAAGTTCTGATCGATGTTCGTGAAGATACAACAGGTCAATTGGTATTATCACATCGTAAAGCCAGAGTGATCAAGGCTTGGGATCGTGTTAATGCGGCCCATGATTCAGGAGAAATTGTAAATGGTTTCGTAAAATGCCGTACAAAAGGCGGTATGATCGTAGATGTATTTGGAATCGAAGCCTTCCTTCCGGGATCGCAAATTGATGTGAAACCAATTCGAGATTACGATCAGTACGTCAACAAGACTATGGAATTCAAAGTGGTTAAGATCAATCACGAATTCAATAATGTCGTGGTGTCGCATAAAGCGCTGATCGAAGCTGATATTGAAGAGCAGAAAAAAGAGATCATTAGCCAACTTGAAAAAGGACAAGTCCTTGAAGGAACTGTTAAGAACATTACGTCTTACGGTGTCTTTATGGATCTTGGTGGTGTTGATGGTTTAATTCATATTACTGACCTGTCATGGTCGCGAATCAATCACCCGAATGAGATCGTTGAATTGGATCAAAAGCTTAATGTTGTCATTCTTGATTTCGACGAAAACAAATCTCGAATTCAATTAGGATTAAAGCAATTGAGCAAGCATCCTTGGGAAGCACTTGGGGAAGAACTTAAAATTGGTGACAGGGTCAAAGGAAAAGTGGTCGTTATTGCTGATTATGGTGCATTCATCGAAGTTGCTGAAGGTGTTGAAGGACTTATTCACGTTTCTGAAATGTCCTGGTCTACGCACTTGCGTTCAGCTCAGGATTTTGTTTCAATTGGTGATGTTATCGAGGCAGAGATCTTAACATTAGATCGTGAGGATCGTAAAATGTCGTTAGGTATCAAGCAATTGACACCAGATCCATGGACAGATATTACAACTAAATATCCTGTTGGTTCCAAGCATAAAGGTATTGTGAGGAACTTTACCAACTTTGGAGTTTTTGTTGAATTGGAAGAGGGCATTGACGGATTGATCTATATTTCCGATCTGTCCTGGACCAAAAAGATCAAGCATCCAAGCGAATTTTGTGCAGTAGGTGATACTTTGGAAGTTGTTGTTTTAGAACTTGATGTTGAAGGCCGTAAATTAAGCCTTGGACACAAGCAAACAAAAGACAACCCATGGGACAAATATGAAAAGGAGTTCGCTTTAAATTCAACGCATAAAGCTGAAATTTCAGAGATCGTTGATAAAGGAGCAACCGTTAAATTCAATGAAGACATCACTGCTTTTATTCCTTCGCGTCATCTTGAAAAAGAAGATGGTAAGAAACTTAAAAAAGGGGAAGAAGCAGAATTCAAAATTATTGAGTTTAACAAAGAATTTAAACGTGTAGTAGCCTCACATACGGCGGTCTTTAGAGAACATGAAGAAAAGATCGTTAAGGCAGCGGTTAAGAAACAAAAATCTGCTGCAGCTGAAGCAAAACCTACACTTGGTGATGCTAATGATGCACTACAAGCATTAAAGGATAAAATGGATGGGAAGGATTAATTCCTAAACCCTTTAAATAGTATAAAAGCCTTCTGATTTCAGAAGGCTTTTTTTGTTGAAATAACACCGAGATTAATTTCACTACCTTTAAGGCTAACGCCGTAATAAACACTACATGAAAAACTTTACAATCTTATTCGTCTTTATTTTTGGGTACTCACTGGCTCAAACCCCCACTAATTATTTAGAAGTTTCTGCTGCCAATTCTAAGATTTACACAACAACCGAAGATACGAGAGATACCGATCCGGATATTGATGGCAATAATCCACAGGATGTATTAGATACTTACACAACCTTAGGGGATTTTAATGCGGCGGTTGCAAATTGCGACGATACAAATTTAGTTTCGGAAGATTTTGCAAATGGACCTGTTGGCATTACGGATTGCGGTATTACTGTAAGTGCAGCTGGCGATGGATGTTTTACAGCTGGTGAATTGGAAGCAGGATTTACGGTTGAGGCTTCAAATGGGACTTCTGTTGTTAATATTCCTCCCGGACAAATTGGGAATACTGATTCATTAATAGGCGCTATAACCTTTGCCGAGTTTACAATTATAAATTTTTCACCTGATGTTTATGCAGTCGCTATGGATATTTGGGAAAATAACGACCCGACAACGGATGTTAGGGTATTTGGAGCTGGTGGAGCACTCATAGAATCCTTTAACGTCAATACACCTGTAAACGTCCAAACATTTTTTGGCGTTATCGCTGATGAACCAATCACTAAAATTGAATTAGAAGGATTTAATGGTAGCGGGGAGTTATTTGGAAACTTTTTATATGGAGCAGATTGTATGAATTTGTCAATTGATGAAAATGTAAGAGATCTGGTTCGTATCTTTCCTAATCCTGCAAGTGACAATCTTTTTATAAATATTCCGGCGCGTATTTCAATTAATGATGTGAAAATTTATGATATCATAGGAAAGTCTATACATGTGAATACAGTTAACAATCAAGTTAATATAGGCGAACTTGGAAGTGGTTTATATTTTATTAATATCGACACATCCCATGGGATAGTAACCAAAAGGTTTATGAAAAAATAATAATTTATTAAATATAAATCCTTGGCTCTGATTTTCTCAGAGCCTTTTTTATTTATTCAGTTAATTTTTATTTAAAAAATTGACTTAACTTTGTACTCCAAATACGTTTGGACGTTTATGAGTCAGAAAGTTTTACTAAATGCAAAAGAGGTAAACATCATTCTTCATCGATTGGCTTGTCAACTTATTGAAAATCATAATGACTTTAGGAGCACTGTTTTAATCGGACTTCAGCCGCGTGGCAAATATCTGGCCGATCGTTTAGCTGATATGTTAAGAGAAGAATACAAGATAAAACACCTTCGAATGGGCTATTTGGATATCACTTTCTATCGTGATGATTTTAGGAGAGGAGAAAAAACCTTAGAGGCCAATACCACCGAAATCGATTTTATTGTCGAAAACAAAAAGGTCGTTTTTGTGGATGATGTACTGTTCACCGGAAGAAGTATAAGGGCAGCATTAACTGCCATTCAATCCTTCGGAAGGCCTAAAGAAATTGAACTTCTGACCTTAATAGACCGTCGTTTTAGCAGGCATTTGCCCATACAGCCCGATTATAGAGGACGGCAGGTAGATGCTATTAATGAAGAAAAAATTAAGGTGAACTGGAAGGAGAATGAAGGTGAAGATGCCGTTTATTTAATAAATAATTGATCATATGAGCGAATTAAGTGTGAACCACTTATTGGGAATAAAATATCTTACAAAAGGAGATATTCAACTTATTTTTGAAACAGCCGATCATTTTAAAGAAGTCATAAACCGGCCAATAAAAAAAGTGCCCTCGCTTCGTGATATTACCATCGCTAATTTATTTTTTGAGAATTCAACCCGTACAAAACTCTCTTTTGAGTTGGCTGAAAAACGATTATCAGCCGATGTTATCAATTTCTCGGCCTCACAATCATCGGTAAAAAAAGGTGAAACCCTTATCGATACTGTAAATAACATCCTATCGATGAAAGTGGATATGGTAGTGATGCGACATCCAAATCCCGGGTCCTGTGTATTTTTATCGCGTCATGTTGATGCTAGTATTATCAATGCCGGCGATGGAGCTCATGAGCATCCAACACAGGCCTTGCTGGATTCGTATTCCATTAGAGAACGTCTGGGAGGGGTAAGGCGAAAAAAAGTCGTTATTGTTGGTGATGTTTTGCATAGCAGAGTGGCGCTTTCCAATATATTTGCACTACAATTGCAAGGTGCCGAGGTCATGGTATGTGGCCCAAAAACACTGATTCCAAAACATATTGATAAACTTGGCGTGAAAGTTGAGACAGATTTGAGAAAAGCACTGAATTGGTGCGACGTTGCTAATATGCTGCGCGTTCAAAATGAGCGGATGGACATGAGTTACTTTCCTTCAACACGAGAATATACCCAACAATTTGGCGTCAATAGAGAACTGCTTGATTCTTTAGATAAGGAAATCACGATCATGCATCCGGGACCGATCAACAGAGGCGTGGAGATTACAAGTGATGTTGCCGATTCGAAGCAGGCCATAATTTTAAATCAGGTAGAAAATGGCGTCGCAATACGAATGGCCGTTATTTATTTATTAGCATCTAAAATAAAACAATAATATGCTATTTGATAAAGATGGAAACATAACCCTAATTACTCAGGAAAAGGTTTCGATCGTTGAGTTGGTTAGACGACTTGACAAAAGTTATCACCGATTTAAAAATGATAATGTCATTGTCAACCTATCAAGCCTTTCTGATGTCACCCTCGATCATCTCATCGAATTTCTTTTGATTTCAAATAAACATCGTGGATCAGGGCATTCATTTGTGATTGTTACAAATAAAATCGATTATGATGAAGCACCTGATGAAATTGTCATTGTCCCAACGCTCCAGGAAGCCTATGACATCATTGAAATGGAAGAAATGGAACGTGATCTGGGCATTTAATGAATTTAGCACAGGTAAATATTGCAAAGATGTTAGCGCCTATAGATGATCCTATCATGGCGGATTTTGTAAATAATCTGGATCGGATCAACGCCATAGCCGATAGAAGTGAAGGCTTTGTTTGGCGATTGCAAGGTGAGGAGAACAACGCCACAGCCATTCAGGCATTTGAGGACGATACCTTGATCATTAATATGTCGGTTTGGACAGACATGAATGCCTTATTTAACTTTACCTATAAATCAAATCACATCGAAGTCTTCAAAAGAAAAAAGGAATGGTTCAGTAAATTGACCGACTTGCATATGGCGTTTTGGTTTGTGGAAGAAGGCCATGTACCAACACCTTCAGAAGCAAAGGAACGTCTCAAATATATCAATGAACACGGTGAGACACCATATGCTTTCACTTTTAAAAACAGATTCTCTGAAGCCGATTATTTAACCTATAAGAAGACTAGGTCATGAAACTCACCATTTTAGGATGTCATAGCGCCACACCAATGATCGATACCTATCCAACGGCTCAGATCCTGGAAATAAGAAACCATATTTTTTTGATCGATTGCGGAGAAGGTACACAGGTGCAGCTTCGGAAATATAAGATCAAATTTTCACGTATTAAACACATTTTTATTTCGCATTTACACGGTGATCATGTTTTCGGACTCGTTGGCCTGATCTCTACGTTTCGCCTGTTGTCGCGAGAAACCGAATTGCATATTCATGCGCCAAAAGGACTCAAAGAAGTCGTGACCCTGCAAATGAAACTGGCGGATTCCTGGACCAACTATCCACTTATTTTTCATGAATTAGATTCAAAATCTTCCAAACTTATTTATGAAGATGAAAAAGTGGAAGTGCATACCATTCCATTAGACCATCGTATTTATACCAATGGTTTCCTGTTTAAAGAAAAACCTCATGAACGCAAATTGGATATTAAAAAGGCCGTAAAAGCGAAGATCGATAAGGCCTATTTCAGAAAATTAAAGCAGGGTTCGGATGTAAAGAACGAAGACGGTATACTCATTAAAAACGAAGAGGTTACCCTTCCGGGACCACCTTCAAAACGCTATGCATTTTGCAGCGATACTGCCTTTAATAAATCCATACTTCCATTGATTAAACAAGTGGATGCGCTTTATCATGAGTCGACTTTTTTAGAAAGCCATTCAAATCTTGCTGCTAAAACCAAGCATTCAACGGCAACAGAGGCGGCAACCATAGCAAAATTGGCTGATGTTGGGACATTGATCTTAGGCCATTATTCGTCCCGCTATGATGATATAAACGCATTCAAAGAAGAAGCTGAAACCGTGTTCGAATCAGTGGAGTTGGCCGAAGCCGGAAAAGTGATTGAAATATAGATTTAGTTGTTTTCGCAATAGTCTTTAAATTGCAGCATCCATTTTAAAACTTGTTTCCGGAACATGCCCGGAAAGAGCTTGGCAATGAGCTTGATCATAAACCCATTGAACTTGGTGTAATCGATTTCAGAGGTGTATTCGGTAGACCCATCAGCTAAGGTTTCAAAGTTGACCCGCATAGTGTTGGTCATATGTTTATGTTCATAAAGGGCATGGAATTCATCAGGCAAATTATTCTCTAAGATCGTTTCGAGCAATTCTAGTTTTTCATAAACCATAGTTGATTTGGCTCCCTTTTCACCTTCAACACCACTGATCAAAGTTTTTGATTTAAAACCATCCTGGAAATGATGAAGAAGGGTAGGGTCGGCAAAATATTGAGCGACCTTTTCCTTAGACTGCTTGATATTTACTGAACAGCTGAATTTCATTTCATTAGTTTTGCTTTCAAGATAGTGAAAATTCAACTTTAGATTAATTTGAAAATCTTGTAACTTGCGTCTTATATGGAAAGCGATTTAAGCAATTACAGGAAATCCTATGAAAAGGGCGATCTCTCCAAAGCGAATGTTCCCGAAAACCCTATGGAACTTTTTCAAAAGTGGTTTTATGCCATTGACGGAGCTCATAGTGAAGATGAAGCCAATACAATGACCTTGTCGACTATTGGGCTTGACGGATTTCCAAAAGGCAGGGTTGTTCTGTTGAAGAAATTCACCTATGAAGGTTTTATATTTTACACAAATTACAATAGTGAAAAAGGCAAGGCCATTGCTAAAAATCCAAATGTGAGCCTGTCCTTCTTCTGGCATAAGGCCGAACAACAGATCATTATAAAAGGCAAAGCCGAAAAAATCGCTGAAAACATAAGCGATGGTTATTTCGAAACGCGTCCAAGAGGCAGTCAGTTAAGTGCTATCATTTCACCACAGAGTGATAGTGTTGAAAACCGCAAAGTATTGGAAGATGAGTTAAATGCCATGGACAAGCACTATGAAGGTAAAGAAATCCCGAGGCCGGAACATTGGGGTGGTTATATGGTTAAACCCTATGAAATCGAATTTTGGCAGGGTAGGGCAAACCGCCTTCATGACCGGATTCGATATCGCCTGAATGCAGATTATATCTGGGATATTGATCGATTAGCGCCATAAATCTGAAATTTCGTATATTTCACTTCCAATTTCATCGATAAAAAGGCATCTTTTCTCCATTAAGTGTGCATTTCATCGATTAAAAACCAAAAAAATCGATGAAATACACGCATTTCGTCGATATTAACATTTAATTAACAGTCGGTATACTTTAGGGTGCATATTTTGCTAATCCAAATCTAAAAAACCCTAAAATGAAAGTACCTACTTTATTGCCGGCTATGGCATTATTGGCCCTACTGACCCTTTCATGTTCAACAGATTCTGTTGAAGAAGAAGCTATAAACGCCATTGCGGCGTCTTATGTTCCTGATACCAAAATAATAGAAATTGAGATCATGGAACTTATCAATGAGTACCGAATAAATCAAGGACTTAGCGTATTACAAGATATGAGCGAGATCAAGGCAGTTGCCTTCAGTCATACTGACTATATGATCGAGCAGAGTGAAATTTCACATGATAACTTTTATTTGCGCAAGGCTAATTTAGAGAACAATGTTGGAGCTGTCCGTGTAGGAGAAAATGTAGCATATGGCTTTCATTATGCTCAAACCGTGGTTAATGCCTGGTTGAATAGTGAAGGACATAAAATGATCATTGAAGGCGATTACACGCATTTTGACATCTCAGCCGAACAGGACGAGAATGACCGATGGTTTTACACCAACATATTTGTAAAGAAATAATTGACGACTTTTCATAATGTGATTAACTAAACTTTAATTAGTTATTAAGCCCCAGAAATGGGGCTTTTTTTATGAAACTGGGTTAAGATCATTAATTTAAATTCAAGATTCCTAATAAAACACGAAAGCCGCTCGTTAGAGCGGCTTTCTTAGTAATAAGTTACTTCGTAATTGGATAAAAACCCAATTCTTCATTAGGGAAGTTTAATAACATATTACTTGCTCAAAAATTTGTTTCACTTCATTACACATAAAAATTCAAGCATTACTAATCCCTAATAAAATCTTAGTCTTTTAATATATAGAAATATGAGCGTCTGTTCTCCTGATGTTTTTCTTCAGAACATCTCACACCATCTTCACATTCATTTAATAATTGAGTTTCACCATATCCAACAGCGCTGGCAATTCGATATTTTTCGATGCCTCTGGAATAGATGTAATCCCGGGTTGAGGTTGCTCGACGGTTCGATAATTTAATATTATATCTGTCCGAACCTCGGCTGTCAGTATGCGATTCAATTTTAATGATCATCGTTGGATGCTGTCTTAAAACATCGACGATATTTTCGAGCTCATATTGTGCATCGGTACGAATGTTCCACTTATCAAAATCGAAGAAAATAGGATTGATCACAATTTGATTGTCTTTGATGAGCGGGATCAAATTCAGATCGATCTTATTTACGAAGTCGTTTTCCTTGGTCGTATTTAAATTCTTGAAATCATTTTTATAATCCTCTTTCAGGCCAAGAATTGTATAAGTCTCATCACAATCGACTTCAAAACTGTATTCACCATTTTCATTGGTGGTATAGGTTTCGATGATCACACCAGACTTACTTATTTTCTGAACAGTGGCACCGTTCAATGGTTCGGAAGTTTCAGCATTTCTAACTACACCTTTAACCAATTGCTTGCAGGCGATGATACCGAAACTATATATATCATCATTCCCCTTACCGCCGGGACGATTTGATGACAGGAACCCTTTATTGGTATCAGAATTTATAAAATATGCGAAATCATCATAGCCTGTATTATATGGTGCTCCCAGATTTTCAGGTGCATCCGATTTACCTTTGAGCACATCCGATTTGAAAATATCGAGCAAACCATAATTCAAATAGCCATCTGAAGAAAAGTAAAGTGTGCTATCCTTTGCTACAAACGGAAACATTTCACGTCCGTCCGAATTAACGCCTTCAACGCGTTTCGGAGTACTGTAGCTATCGTTTTCAAGAATATCAACCTCAAATATATCGGTTTGGCCTTCTCCCAACGGGCGATCAGAAACGAAGTATAACTTCTTGTCATCCGGGCTTAGAGCCGGATGGCCTGTTGAAAAATCATCGCTGTTAAATGGTAATTCCTGGACATTTGCCCATGATCCATCGACCAGACTCGCTTTATAAATTTTGAGGTGTGCTGTTCCTTTTTTATCATAATCAAGCCTGTTCTTTCTTTTTAAATTGTCCCCTGTGAAATACATGGTTTTGCCATCCTGAGTAATAGCCACAGATGCCCCGTGAAAATCAGAATTCACTTCTTCCGAGGTAATGAATCCAACATCACCATAGGCCATAGAACCATCATCTGACAGGGATGCCTTCGCCTGGTAGATATCTAAGTAAGGCTGTTCATTCCATTTATAGATCTTACCTTCAGTATTTCTACTTGAAGCAAAATAAAGGACATCGTTGAAAATAAAAGATCCGAAATCAGAATAATTTGAATTCAATTTTTCAACATTTTCAATTTCGACCAGAACAGGTTCCCTTTCGGCCAGTACACTGTACTTATTTGTATTACTATCGTACAGTTGTGCTCTGGAATCATCGGCAAATCTTTCATTGAAAGTTTTTAACCAGGTATTGGCAACATCATAATTTTCCAATGTTAACTGCGTTTGAATATACCTGTAAATATGTTTTGCAGATACATCATCGGGATCCACCAGGGCCTTTTCATACCATTCGGCCGCGGTTTTAGGATTGCCGATATTATAATAACAATCGCCAAGCGCTGTCAATACTTTTGAATCAACATCACCTTCTTTTTTGTCGAAGTATTCCGAATAATGTTCAATGGCTTTGACATATTGGTAATTTTTGAAAAATTTGTCTGCGAGCTTTGTTTGACCAAAGGTCAAGCTGCTGCCGAAAATCAATGCTATGAGGACTATTTTTGTTTTCATCTTTAGTACAAATTTAGAAGTATCTAGGCGACTTGATACGTTTGCTTTTTAATATTTCATACATGAGAAGCACTTCATGTGTCCCACTTGAATATGGTCTGATATCAGAAATCGGATGCTCGTAAGCATATCCAATTCTCAATGAATTCGAGACCTGGAAATCAGCAATAGCACCAAATGCTCCGGCCGACTCATTAAATCGGTATGCACCGCCTAACCAAAATTTCTCATTGAAAAGGAAATTAGCCGTGAGATCATACGAAATAGGTGCTCCATTCGTAGCTTTAACCATAAATGCAGGCTTGAATTTTGTCAATTCACTGATATTGAATACATAACCTCCTGTTAGGTAATAACTTACACGTTCGGCGGAAACATAATCAATTTGCCCATTCTGACTTTTATTATAATCGGTGTTCAATATTCTGGGTGCCGATAGTCCAACATACCATTTATTGGTATGTAAGTATGCACCTGCACCAAAATTCGGGCTTAATCGATTTGAAACGTCATTAAAGTACAAGTCTTCCATAACTGAAGGATCAGTCAGTAATTCCTGATCCAGGCTATAGTGTGTAATTCCACCTTTTAACCCAAAGGCCAATTTGGTTTCAACACCAACTTGAATCGTATATGAGAAATCACCATAGACATATGAAAAATTCTCATACCCTAATTCATCCCGAATGAAAGACAATCCAAGACCAACTTTTTCATTGCTCAAAGGCGTATGAATGGAGAAGGTCTGGGTCGTAGGACCACCTTGAATTCCAACCCACTGACTTCTATGAAGTCCAACGAGACTTAGCGTTTCCCGACTTCCGGCATATGCAGGATTAATCGAAATCGTATTATACATGTACTGCGTAAACTGCGGCAATTGCTGAGCAAATGTCGACCCAAAACTGAGTAGTACCAGTACAATTAAGTTAAACTTTATAAACTTTTTCATGACAGGTTAAATTTATTTGGTTCCTACGTAGATTGGACCAGCCATTGGTTTCAATCCACTTCCTTTAAGGTTTACTATATAATAATATGTTCCAGTTGGTACTTGTCCGGCAGATCCTAAAGAACTACTGTGAACAAATCCATTCCATTCGTTTTGATAATCATTATTCTCGTAGATCTTAGCTCCCCAACGGTTGAATATCTGTAATTCTACAGTAATATCACATACCGCCTGGAAATCAGCACCACCGATAACGGTTATTTCGAAATATTCGTTCCACTGGTCACCGTTAGCGGTTACAGCTTTCGAGATAATTATGGTATCCTCATCTATACAAAGTACACCACTACAATTATCGGTATCGTCAATGTTAATAATGACATCAGCTTCTGCACGACAAGTATCATCGGCATCGATATATGTAAAGACATAAGTTCCTGAAACTAGATCACCCATCACAACTTCCACAACACTTCCATTAAGGACGATTCCAGCATCGTTACTTCCAGATATAATCCATTGTCCGTCCATATCAGGATTTCCTGAGATGAAATCGAAGAGATCAAGGTTAATTAATTCTTCAGGACAAAGTGTAATATCATTTCCGTCAATATCGGGTCCTTGAAGTACAGTAATGGTTTGAGTATATACAGCTGTATTACCGCATTCATCAGTGACTATCCAATCTCTAATAATTTCATAGTCGTCTGTACTATCGGGATCATAAGTTGAACTTTCTTCATATTCCACAGTGATATTGTCAGAACAAGCATCTTCAAATACTAATTCCGGAGCCTCAGGGATATCATCACAGGCCACTGTTATTTCATCTTCGAATTCACCTACAACATTTGGTGCAGTCGTATCGAACACAGAAACTATTTGAATATGAATCGATTCATTGTTACAGCTATCGGTTGCGGTCCAGGTTCGTGTGATAACAAACTCACCAGTACAGGCACCATCTGTAATTTCTTCATTAAACTCTACAGTTGCATCACCACAGTTATCGGTTGCAGTTAGCGTTACAGCTTCCGGAATGTCATCACATTCTGCTGTGATATCTTCAGGTAATTCACTGAAAACCGGAGCAGTTGTGTCAACTACAGTGATCGTTTGATCGGCCGTCGTTGAATTACCACAATCATCTACTAGAGTCCAGGTTCGCGTAATGATAATTTCATTTGCGCATTCACCTTCTGCAATACTATCGGTAAATGTAGCTTGGAGATCAATTGAACAATTGTCTGCTTCATCAGTCACATCGCCTGTCAGATTGAGATCAACTTCATCCTGATCACATTCGATAGTTATACTCTCTGGTACAGTGAATGTTGGCGCAGTTGTATCAACTACAGTGATCGTTTGATCGGCTGTTGTTGTATTACCACAGTCATCAACCAATGTCCATGTACGAGTAATTATATATTCATTTAAGCATTCTCCATTGACAATAGTATCAGAGAATGTCGCTTCAAGACCGGTTGAGCAGTTATCCGCTTCATCGGTCACATCACCTGTAAGACCAAGATCAGTTTCGTTCTCATTACACTCTATTGTTACATCTTCCGGTACGGTAAATGTAGGCGCAGTTGTATCAACCACAGTGATCGTTTGATCGGCAGTCGTCGTGTTACCACAGTCATCTACCAATGTCCATGTACGTGTGATTACAGATTCGTTAGCACAGGCACCATCAGCCACACTATCAGTGTAGGTCGCTTCAAGACCGGTTGAGCAGTTATCCGCTTCATCGGTTACATCACCAGTAAGGCCAAGGTCAGTTTCATCCTGATCACATTCTATTGTTATATCAGCTGGTACAGTAAATGTAGGTGCAGTTGTATCAACCACAGTGATCGTTTGATCAGCAGTCGTCGTGTTACCACAATCATCTACCAATGTCCAAGTACGTGTGATTACAAATTCGTTTGCACAAGCACCATCAGCAACACTATCAGAGA
>JABDLA010000137.1 GCA_013001965.1 Flavobacteriaceae bacterium
ATTCAAAAGTTATTTATTGAACCCAATAATCCCTTAAGCCTTTACAAAGATGTTAATGATAATGGCTATGTGATGGTTGAAGATAGTACCGCTTCCGTTTACAAGATTAAAATAAACGATTTTAAAGACAACGAGGTTTGGCTCACCATCCCAATTAGCGGGCGCTACAGTGAAACCATTTCACCGAAATATATATTAGCCACCGATCATTTCATCTATGCCGAACAGCCAAATACGCTCGAAGAAGGCCATGTCTCAGTCAATTTTCCGAAGCAGACCTTCTATGACGACTTCTTTATCGATTTCAGCGTGAACAATGATACTTTAAAACTGCATGAAAACATTGTTCCGGCGCAGAAAAACTTCTATATCAACTTTGATATTAGTCATTTTGAAACTGCCGATAAAAACAAATTATATATCGCTTCCGTCTCCAAATGGGGAAAATTGTATTACACCAATACCACCAGAAAAGGGAATATCCTGAGCTGCCGAACTAAAAATTTAGGGACCTATACCTTGGCGGTTGATGACGAGAAGCCAACGATCAAACCTCTTAATTTTCAAGACGGAAAATGGTTAAGCAAATATCGCTATCTGAAAATTAAGGTTGAAGATGAAATATCCGGGATTAGTAACTACCGTGCCACTATAAACGGGCAGTGGATCTTAATGGAATACGATTACAAAAAAAATACGCTTATTTATGATTTTAACGATGATGTCATCAAGGAAACCAAAAATAATTTAAAGATAATTGTTACTGATAATGTTGGAAATAGTTCTACATTTGAATCAACATTTTATAGAAAATAACATCAGGACATTGAAATTTAAGTTTTTCTTTTTTGCAGTATTTTTTATCTCCTTTCAAATCAAAAGTCTTGCGCAGTCTGCAACCATTCGAGGTGTTGTTCTCGACGAACAAAATCAACCCATAGAAAGCGTCAATATTCAGGCTGAGTCCCGCGGAACCAGCTCGAACGAAAATGGTTTTTATATCTTAAAAATACCCGCCAATCAGGATGTTACGCTTCAATTCACGCATATCGGACATAAAAGTATTACGGTAACTTTCAATTTGAAAAATGGTGAAGAATTTGAATTTAATCCGGTAATGAGCCTGGAGATTGAACAAATCGCGACGGTTGTTGTTAAAGGTAATCAACGTAAACGGGTTGAAGGGATCACAACCATTGATCCTGAGATTGTTCGCACCATAAAAGGTGCCCAGCCCGGCATCGAGAATTTATTAAAGACCCTTCCCGGCGTCAGCATTACCAACGAACTCAGTACGCAATATGCGGTTCGTGGTGGTAATTTTGATGAAAACCTGGTATACGTGAATGAAATTGAAGTCTATCGTCCATTCTTAATTCGCTCCGGACAACAAGAAGGTTTAAGTTTTGTCAATTCAGATATGGTTCGCAATGTCGAATTTTCCGCCGGTGGATTTCAGGCAAAATACGGTGATAAACTATCCTCCGTCTTAGATATAACCTATCGCAATCCGATCAAATTCGGACTAAGTGCTGATTTGAGTTTACTGGGAGGAAGTATTACTGCGGAAGGGATTTCGAAGGATTCAAAACTTTCCGGTATTGTTGGATTGCGCTATCGTGACAACAGCCTTTTGGTGAATGCAAAACAAACCGAAACCAATTACGATCCGAAATTCGCAGATGCACAGGCTTTTGTGACCTATAAGTTTACCGACAAATTTCATTTGAGCTTTTTAGGGAATGCGTCGATTAACGACTACAACTACGAACCCGAAACACGTCAGACCAATTTTGGAACGCTCGATAATCCCTTGGCCCTTCTCGTGTTCTACGATGGACAGGAACAGGATCAATATCAAACCTATTTCGGGGCTTTTAAAGGCAGTTATTTTGTTAACGATAACCTGACCTTGAAATTAATCACCTCAGCCTATCATACCACTGAAGAAGAGTATTTCGACATTTTCGCCCAATACCGTTTGGGTGAGGTGAACTCCAATATTGGAGATGAAGATCTTGGTGAGGTTGAATTCAGCGAAGGTATAGGATCACAGCTCAACCACGCCAGAAATGACCTAGACGCTTTGATCACTAATGTAGAACACAAAGGCTTTTATGATATTAATGATAATAATATCGAATGGTCTATAAAATATACGCATGAAGATATTCGCGACCGGATCGTGGAATGGGAAGTTATTGATTCGGCAGGATTTTCAATTAACCCCCCAAATATCGATGCCTTTAATGAACAGCCTTATGAACCCTATTCGGGACCATTAGTACCATTTCAGGACATACGGGCAACGAACAACACAAAGATAGACCGTTTGCAAGCCTTTGCACAATGGAGCAAACGTAGTAATTTAGGGGAGAATGAAATTTTTATGAATGCCGGGATACGCGTTCATAATTGGAGCGTGAGCGGTGACAGTATCGATACTGCGTCTCAAACTGTTTTTAGTCCGAGAGCCCAATTCGCGATCAAACCCAATTGGGATAAGGATGTATTGTTCAGGATAGGGACAGGATTATATTATCAACCCCCTTTCTATAGGGAGTTACGCGACTCTTCGGGTACAGTAAACCCAAAGACCAAAGCACAACGCTCTTTTCACCTGGTACTGGGAAATGACTATAGTTTCGAAATGTGGGAACGGCCTTTTAAACTGGTCTCTGAATTGTATTATAAAAATATTTCTGATGTCAACCCCTACACCGTTGAGAATGTCAGGATACGATATCGGGCAAGAAATAATGCGAAAGCTTATGCTTATGGCCTCGATTTACGTCTCAATGGTGAATTTGTTCCGGGGACCGAATCCTGGTTCAGTTTCGGTTATCTAAAAACCGAAGAGAACATCGAAGGCAGGGGCTATATCTCCAGACCATCTGATCAACGCTTAAAATTTGGAATCTTGTTTCAGGACTATGTACCACAAATTCCTAATTTGAAAATGTACCTTAATTTGGTTTATAATACCGGCGTACCGGGCGGATCACCCAGCTATGCCGATCCTTATGATTTTCAGAGCCGACTTCCGGATTATAAGCGTGCAGACCTTGGTATATCCTATGTTCTGGTTGACGCTAAGAACAAGGCCAATAATGGCTGGAAACGCCATTTCGAAGAATTTTTGATCGGATTTGAGATCTTCAATATGTTCGATGTGCAAAACTCCATCACCAATACCTGGGTACGTGATGTATACAGTAAACGGCAATATGCCATTCCGAATTTCTTAACCCCAAGGGTCTTTAACGTACGTCTGGGAATGAAATTTTAAGAACTTAAAAAACGAATACATGAAAATGAAAAATATTTACATTGTAATAATTTGCCTATTATTATCAACCACGGCAACCGCTCAGGAAGTTCGAAATTATATTGCGATCGTCAATGGCGATTCTATAAAAATAAATTTGAATACATCATTTCAGTATAAATCTACTAAGGGCGAACTCATTGATTTTAAGATTGTCCAACCCGATATACTAACCTATTCAGATGATTTTATTTCCTTTAAACATAGCAAGGAAAACAATGTATCCAATACGGTTCTCGAAGAAGACATCGAACAATTAATGGTCATGAAATCTACCGGTAGCGGATTTATCGTTCAAAAATACTATGGCATTGACCCTTCCCTTCTAACGATGATGCTATTAAATGAAGTTACCAAAGAAAGTATTAGTTACGGATACGCCAAATCTCAGGAGGCATTTTCCGTTGATCTCCAAAGCGGACAAACGCTCAATGGCTCACGGATGACGCTCACTTACAAAGGTGAAGAAGAGATTTACACGGCTGCGGCTTTTTCAGGAAAGGACGAAGGCATCATTATTTTGACTATGGTTTTAAACGATGATTATTCAGCAAAAGACCATGAAATGATCGATCTTTTTTGGGAAACCCTGGAAATTAAAAGAAAGTAATGATCAAATGAGTTCTTTGAGCGTGGCAATGACATAATCGATCTCCTCCCGGGTATTATAAATACTAAAAGAAAATCGCACCGACGGTTGTTGCAGTTCCTCAGCTGAAAGAATTTCAGCCAAAACGTGAGAACTCTGAGTGCTCCCACTCTGACAGGCACTTCCTTTTGAACAAGCGATACCCTTCAAATCAAGTTGAAAGAGTAACATGGCCGCTTTTTCTGAAGAAACCGGCAAACACACATTAACCATGGTATAGGTGCTTTCACTAAGAGAACCGGAAGCACCATTGAATTTAACACCATGAACCTCCTTTTTTAATGCTTCAATAAAATACTGTTTTAATCCCGTAACAAAGGCTTTTTCTTGTTCAAGCTTAGCATAGGCCATAGTTAATGATTTCTCCAGTCCAACGATATTGTGAACACTTTCTGTACCTGCTCTAAAGCCGCGCTCCTGCTCACCTCCAAAAATTAGTGGTTTCAATCCTGAATTCGCTCGTATAAAAGAAAATCCAACACCTTTTGGTCCGTGAAACTTATGCGCACTTGCGGCAAAAAAATCTATCGGGATGTCCTGAACATCAATATTAAAATGCCCAACCGATTGAACGCAATCACTATGAAATAAGGCATTATTGGCCTTGCACAGATCTGCTACACGCTTTAAATCCAGTAAATTTCCAATTTCATTATTGACATGCATTAGGCTGACCAGTGTTTTTTGATCATTTTGCAATAAGGTTTCCAAATGATCGAATTCCGGATGGCCGTCCTGATCAACCTTTACAAAACTGACTTTTATGTCGTATTCTTTCTGAAGTTGTTCTGAAGTATGTAAAATGGCGTGATGCTCAATTTTTGAAGTTATGATATGTGATATTCCTAGATCACGTACGGCACTTCTCAGCACCAGGTTGTCGGCTTCAGTGCCTCCCGAAGTAAAGATAATTTCGGAAGCCAAGGCATTAAAATGCTCTGCAATCGATTTTCTACATGTTTCAACTATAGATTTCGATGACCTTCCATAACTATGTGAAGAAGAAGCATTTCCAAAATTATTATACATAACTTCAGTCATCGCTTCTATGACTTCTTTTCGAATTGGAGTCGTTGCGGCATTGTCCAAATAAACGGTCTTCATTAGCATTTAAATCAGGGGTAAAAATAGTCGAAATAAAATTATTAACCATAAGCTGCGTTATAAAATACAATTGCACTATTTTTGCTCAAAATACTTAATGATGCGTCCTTTAGTCTTAGCTGTTTTATGTTTGTCCTTTATGTTTTTGTCCTGTGATGATGGCGATATTATCACTGTAAATTTAGATTTCGATCAGCAATTGGATCGATGTGGTGACCTGAACAGCGAAAACTATGTCATTTACGATATCAGAACCGACCCTAATGAATCCCTGACCCTTTTATTTCCGGGAAGTTCAACCTACGATGCAATTTTCGATCCGGTGACTAGTCCAACGGAGGGCTCATTTGTTATCAATAATAGCACAATCCGATTTAATTACAGGAAATACGATGGAGATCCAAATGGCCTGATCTGTGAAGACATTCCGAGTTCTACAGTAATGATCACACAGGACTATGAGGCTACCAACGGTACTGTGAATTACAGTTCGAGCTTTATTGATGATGATGAAGATGATATTCCTTCCGAATTGGAGGATATCAATGGCAATGGTGATCTGGAAGATGACGATACCGATGGCGATGGCATCCCAAATTATAAGGACAATGATGATGATGGTGACAATGTATTGACCAAGGACGAAAACCCTGACCCTGATGGTGATGGAGATCTTAGTGATGCTCAAAATACCGATGGAACGGATGAACCCGACTATTTAGACACTGATGATGATAATGATGGCGTCTTGACACGAAATGAAGATGAAAACGATGACGGTAATTTATTCAATGACTTCGCTCCCGGAGCTATTTCGCCACGATTTGTAGATGATATGGCTACGGATGTATTTGTGGGCACAGTTGTCAATGAAAATAGTTTTACGAGAACGGTGACCGTTGAATTCTCCATTCTAAATGTAGATATTGAAATCCTGAGTGCTGATGTCCTTGAATTAGGAACTTTTGAAATTGAACTCTAAGTTTATATGCGATTTGCGCCTTGCTTGATAAAAATCTCGGTTGCTCCCACTCCGTATTTTTGATAATCAGCATCTTGATAACTTACATTACTGTAACGCCCAAAAAGATAGTCCAACTCCAATTTTAAAATTCCATCGCCAACGCCATGGATAAAGACAAGACGCTGCATTCTTTTTCTAATGGCAAATTCCAATTGCCGTCGTGCCGTATCCAACTGATGGGTTAAGATATCATTGTTGTCCATGCCTTTTGTACTGGGCAATAACTTTTCGATATGAAGATCAACCTCATATATGGGTTGTGATGTTTTCCCCTTAACTTTGACCTGGTAATTTTTCTTTTTTTGAACAGCATCCTTTGATGGATCGATCTGGCTTTTATCCAGGATCAGCTCCGATCCGCCCATTCTGATCAATTGTTCGGGGCGATAGTTTAGTTGAAATCCGTCATCGGTCTGAATAACGATCTCATCCCCGGAAATATCCACGACAACACCCGAAAAGTCATCGTCAAGAACTGCCACATTATCGCCTATCTTAAATTTCATTCTTCTTCATCTTCAGATTGAATCCACTCCTTGGGAGGCACCGCTTTGGTTATCCCTAAATAAATTCCAAAAAGTCCTCCCATTAAAAGAATAATCCCGAGTACAAGTAAATAGGAATTTTCTACTGTTTCACTTTGGGCATAAATGACTATTGCTGAACCTATTAAAAGAGCTATATAACTCAAATACCGTTTATTCTTCATAAATACCTTTATTCGCTTAAATCTTTATTCTGCTAATCAGTCAAATATTACCGTTCGTCGAATTAATTAGCAACAATTTCATTCCTTTGACCTCAAAGGAATTTAATTTTTTATTTTTAAAATCCTTAAGACTGCAAAATTATGAAAAGTTTAACTCAAAAATTGCAGCTCCGAATCTTTATTGTTGCCTTATTTTTTATTTTCAGCTATTCATACGCACAGGTTGGTATTAATAAATCCAATCCCGATGCGACTCTAGACATAACAGCCTCTTCACAAGCTACACCAGCAAACAATGACGGACTTCTGATTCCAAGAATCGATGCATTTCCAGCTGTGAATCCGGGTGTTGCCCAGGATGGTATGCTGGTCTTTCATACGGCTTTAGGATTTCATTATTGGGATAATGGCTTAACAAGCTGGTTGCCATTAGGTAACGGCGGTCCGGAATGGGCCTTTGCGGGAAATGCAACTGCAGGAACCGAAATTCTTGGAACAACCAATGGTGATGACCTGCGCATTTGGGCAGGTGGTGCTGAACGCCAAAAAATACAATCTAATGGACAAATTCTAATGAACATGGCAGCCCCAGTATGGATCAATGATATTTTATCTGTCGAGGGAATTTTTGCTGTCAATGGTTACAGTAACTCAGCAACAGGTATTGGTGTCTATGGTGAAGGAACCGTTGGTGGCGAAGGTGTTGTAGGCATTAGTACTTCAGGTATCGGTACCTTTGGAGGGTCGACAACCGGACCCGGACTTCAGGGAGAATCCATCAATAATATCGGTACTATTGGACTTGGTAATCTTGCCGGCGTCTTAGGTGATGTAGGTGCAGGGGTTGGTACCCAGGGACAAGCTACATCTGGGATTGGGGCTGTAGGACTGGCCACCAGCGGAGACGGTGTTTGGGGGGTTACAACTTCGGGTGAAGGCGTTTATGGTGACAGCGATTCTGGGGACGGTGTCTGGGGAGTTAGTACCGATGGCGAAGGCGTATACGGTTACAGCGAAACAGGTGATGGTATGTGGGGAATTAGCAATTCTGGGAATGGCGTTTTTGCTAACAGTAATTCCGGAACAGGAATTTTAGGAATCAGTAATGCAGGTACCGGAGTTTATGGTACTTCTAACAATATGAACTTTTATGCCGGTGAATTTTTTAATTCAGACGCTAATGGCCATGGTCTTGTGGCCTCCGGAAATTCGGTAGGTTCTACGATTATCCCGGGAACGGGTGCAGGCGTGTCCGGGACAGGGTCAAAGTATGGAACCCTCGGATTTGGGAGCGGAACAAGCAGTACAGGAATTGTTGGCGTAGCCAACGGACTGACGACATTTTCTACGATCGCTCCAAATGGAAGCGGTGTTTCCGGAACCGGAACCGATGTTGGAATGGCCGGATTTAGCACTGCCAATGACGGACTTGGTGTTTTTGGACAAGGTGGAAATAATGCCAATGGCGTTGGCGTCCAAGGTCAGGGGACCTACGGTGTCGTAGGATTAAGTGGAACAGGAAACGGCGACCTTGGCGTTTTTGGCGAGGGTAAAATTGGCGTTTTAGGAGAGGCCTCATCCACAACTGGAATAAATAATTATGGCGTTTTCTCGAATGGGGATTCGGGAGCATCAGGTGTTAAAACCTTCAATATTGATCACCCATTGGATCCCGCGAATAAATTTTTAAAACATGCCAGCATTGAATCTAACGAAATTTTGAATTTATACCGTGGCACGGCAACCTTTGATGGCAATGGACAGGCTAAGGTTCAATTACCAAACTATTACGATGCGGTCAATAAAAACCCTAGTTATCAACTTACGGCCATAGGGGCTTCTATGCCCGATCTTTTTATCGAAAGGGAAGTTGAGAATGGGATATTTATTATTGCGGGAGGCAAACCGGGAAAAAAAGTATCCTGGCAAATTACTGCGGAACGCAACGACCCGTATTTACAGCAGCATCCCGAAAAACGCAATATGGAAATTGATAAAGGAAGTTTAAAAGGTCAATATCTGATGCCGGATCTCTATGGGAAATCTGAGGAATTATCGCTTTATAAATCCCTTGAAAATATAGGCCATACTGTCATAAAAACTGAATCTGCGACTTCATCAAAAGATAAAATAAAGCAGAATGACAAGGTCAAAAAAACCAAGGAGGTTTCGAAATTGGAAGTGCAGCCCGCACGGAAGAAAAAGAAATCCAAGGATTGATCAGACGTCTATAGTAATGTTAATTTTTAGATTTTTTCCGGTCTATCTATAAATCCAGTATAACTTACTGTTTATCGAAAAAAGTTAATAAGTAATTCATTATCATTTCTTTAAAGTGATATATTTTTTTAAATTTAGGCTCCTTAAGACTGCAAAATTATGAAAAGAAATACTCAATCATTGCAGCTCCGAATCTTTATAATTGCCTCATTATTCATCTTCGCCTATTCAAGTGCACAGGTTGGTGTTAACAAGACCAATCCGGATGCGACTTTAGATATAGCAGCCTCGAGTCAGGCGACACCCGCAAACAATGACGGACTATTAATTCCAAGGATCGATGCATTTCCTGCGGCAAACCCCGGCGCTGCACAAGATGGTATGCTTGTATTTCACACAACTCTTGGCTTTCATTATTGGGATGATGGTACAACAAGCTGGCTACCCTTTGGAGGTGGCGGTGGGCCGGACTGGGCTTTTGCGGGAAATGCAACAACTGGCACTGAAATTCTTGGAACGACAAATGGAGATGACCTGCGTATATACGCAGGTGGCTCAGAACGCATATTAATTCAATCCAATGGTCAGGTTTTAGTCAATTTGGCTGCACCCTATTTTGCCGGAGATCAATTTACAGCCGAAGGTACTTTTGCGATCAATGGGTATACAGTAGATGGTATTGGTACTTATGGTCGTGCCACGGGAGTTGGCGATGGGGTTTTAGGACTTGCCGATTCATTTTTTGGTGTGAATGGCCAATCAAATACAGGAAGTGGAGTTATAGGCCAGGCAACAGCATGGAATGGTGTTTCTGGTGTTGGTCCAAATCTTGGTGTTTTAGGTGATGACGCAGGAGCGAATACAGTTGGTGTTCAGGGACAAACTGATTCAGGGATTGGAACGATAGGATTGGCAGTGACCACGGGTGATGGTACCTGGGGTTTAAGTGGCTCTGGAGAAGGTGTTTATGGAAATACCCTCACCGGTGTTGGTGTATGGGGTGAAACCAATTCCTTAATTGGAGTATACGGTGTCGGTCTTACATCTGGTGATGGTGCATGGGGAATTGCTACCTCCTCAGGTGATGGCGTTTATGGTGATAGTGATTCTGGTAACGGCGTCATCGGATTCTCAACTTCTGCTGATGGAGTCCAGGGTGGAGGATTCAGTAATGCCGCTTATGGCGGAAACTTTTTTAATACAGGTGCCTTAGGGCATGGCCTAATTGCGGCCGGAAATAATATAGGAGGCACAGTAATTCCTGCCACTGGGGCCGGAATGACAGGCACTGGTTTGTCATTCGGATCCATGGGATTTGCCAATGATGCTGCCGGAGGTACAGGATTAGTGGGTGTTGGTAATAATGTAACACCTTTTTTAACTCTGGTAACCGGAAGCGGTGTTTCTGGTAGTGGTTTAGAAACAGGTGTTGCCGGTTTTGCTACAACTGCAGCCAATCAAACGTCCTTTGGAGGTTATTTTGATAACAACAGAGCCTCCTTTGCCTATGTTGGCGGTAGTGTATGGACGCCAGGTCCTCCCGGACCGGGAACATTTACCGACTATAAGATCATAGGATCAGGAATGAATAGTACAATTGTAAATAATACTGAAGGAAAACCGGTGACAATGGTTAGTCCTGAAGCTCCCGAGGTTTTATTTCAGGATTATGGTATAGGAAAGCTCAATAATGGCTACGCTAAAATCGATCTAGATCCGAATTTGACAAAAAATATTAGAGTAGATGATGAACATCCGATCAAAGTCTTTGTTCAATTAGAAGGGGACTGCAATGGTGTTTATGTAACTAATAAATCTGCTTCAGGTTTCGAGGTTAAAGAACTTCAAGGCGGAAATTCTAATGTAAGTTTTTCGTGGTCAATTACTGCCACTAGAGCCGATCAAGAAATTATTTTAAATGACGGATCGACTCGCCTCTCAAATTATGGATGGCGATTTAATCCGGCTCCGGAAGAACTTAGTAAACATATTCATGAAACAAAGCCAGTTTCTAATACTGTTCAAAAACGAAATCGCGCTAATTCCCTGAGTGCAGAGGAAGCTAACAAAAAGAGAACTGCGGATGCAAGAAAAGTTGAAAAAATAGCGACTGAAAATGCGGCTGATGAGGCCAAATCGAAGCGAATAAAAAAGGAGGATAACTAAACATAGCTTAGGAATGAAATATATTAGACTATTATTACTTTTGTTTAGTTGCAGTTTGTTTGGCCAATCAGACCTGACCTTGAATAATGATACCTATCTGTTTGTAACCGGTGATTACTATGTGAAGGTAGTGGATGATATCAATCTCAAGGCTGCCGACAGCCGCATCTATTTGCGCGATGAAGCACAAATGTTGCAAGGCAATGATATTAAAAATATTGGGGACGGAGAGTTGAGCGTATATCAGGATGGAACAGTCAATGAATACTGGTATAATTTCTGGTGTGCACCTGTTGGAGAACATGGTGGTGCACGAGGCAACAACTTCTTTGGAATCACCCTGTTTAATGATCCAACCTCATTACTGAATTCGACCCCGGTTGGTGTTACTCATAATGCGAATTATAATGGAATAGCGGGTACACCAATGAATATTGAACCCAATTGGATCTGGACCTTTATAACATCCGATGAGTATGCCGAGTGGATCTTTAATGGTGCTACAACAACTATAGAACCGGGTTATGGCTTTACTATGAAAGGAACGGCTGGAACAAGTCCAACCAATCCAGGAAGCAACCAGACCTACGATTTCAGAGGCAGGCCAAATACAGGCACGATGTTCGTTCCCGTCATTCCTCCTATTGCAACAGTACCGCAGTGGACATTAACCGGTAATCCCTATCCTTCGGCTTTAGATGCCTGGGAATTAATTTGGGATGCCGATAATATCAACTACTTTGGCGTCTTACCTGACCCTGATCCAACCGATAATCTGATGACGGGTGTATTAAATTATTGGGAACAAGCCGGGCCACTATCTCATGTTTTGATAGATTACAGGGGAGGTTATGCAACCTACACCATCGATCATCTTGGAACTGAGTCTACAACTTTAGCTCCGATGGATGGTTATTTGGCTGACGGCACACCGGTATTTGCCGGAGGTGGAAACGGATTCAGAGTACCGCAACGCTATATTCCAATCGGTCAAGGATTTATGATCGAAGGATTAAATCCTGGAAATGTTCAAATTAAGAACGATCACAGGTTCTATTATAGAGAGTCGGGTGCTCAGAGTTTCTTCTTTGAAGCCAATGATCAGAACCAGGATATAATCCCAAATCGGGATTTGAGTGATACATCTGATGAGGAAGCCACAGCATTAAATCCTGATGGCACCTTCGTCATGAGTTATAACGAACAAGGCTATAATATTGTTCCTGAAGGCTATAAACGATTCAGGCTGATCGTCGATTTTAAAGATGGTCTATATAACAGGCATTTACTGCATAATTTTAATGGACATGCCACCTTCGGCTTTGATTATGGCATGGAAGCCAAAAGCCCGGAAGGTATTTTATCTGATGCCTGGTGGGTTTTGGACAATGATAAATATGTTATCCAGGCGCATCCCTATGACATTACATTAAGAATTCCATTGCATATGGTTCTGGATGAACAACAAAATGTGAAGTTCAGGATGTTTGATATACAACGATTTGATGAGGACCAGCCCATATATTTGCATGACATTGAAAACGAATTATATGTGGATCTTCGTCAACAAAATTATGAGATCAATTTGGAGGCCGGGACCTATACCGATCGCTTTGAAATCACCTTCCTGAATTTAGAAGCTTTAGATCTTGATGATGCTATAATGAGTGATTTCCAGATATTTCAGGATAACGGACAATCCCAGCTTACTATACTGAACCCTCTTAATCATGATGTTCAAAAAGTACAGTTATTTGATGTCGCCGGAAAGCTCATTTTCAACAGTGATCAATTGGAAACAGCAGCCGAATATCATTTCTCTACAAAGACATTGAGCGATGGCGTATATGTTGCAGCAGTGTCCATTGCCAATCAAAATCCGATTCATAAAAAAGTGATCATAAAAAATAATTAAATCATATTATCTATCCATGAAAAAAAAGGCGTGCTGTTTAAAATAGCGCGCTTTTTTTTATATCGGGCTACACAGATTTTAGTAATTTGCGAGGATGCTTTTGAAGTTTGAAGATATCATGTTTCCATGTCTGTGGAAAAAAACATTCAATATCGATTGTATGGGCTGTGGCATGCAACGTGCTTTAGTACTCGTGTTTCAGGGTGAATTTCAGGCAGCTTTCCGAATGTACCCGGCTATCTATACACTCATTTTACTGTTTATCGTGTTGCTCTTACACTTAAAATTTCAATTTAAGCATGGTGCTAAAATTTTATTAGTTTTGTTTATCTTGAACATCTCAATTATAATAATCAGTTATCTTATAAAAATCACATAATCAACATGGAAAAACAAACCTTACCTAATTCAACGCTCGTATTAATAATGGGAATTCTATCATTGATAGGATGCTGCTGCTATGGCCTACCCGGACTTATTTTTGGAATAATCGCCGTAGTGGTTGGTAACAAAGCAACGAGTACCTATAAATTAGCTCCGGAAAATTATACGGGCTACGAAAATGTAAAGGCCGGAAAAATAATGGGAATCATCGGTATTGTCCTTAGTCTTATTGCTGTTCTTGTTGTTCTGTGGGCGATATCAGTTATAGGATGGGAAGCGTTACAGGATCCTGAACTCATGAGAGAGCGTATGGAAGACATGCAACGTCAGGGATAAATCAATAGATATAAAACGAAAAAGCGACCATGAGGTCGCTTTTTTTATTTTTCGATCGTTTTTCTATTCGAAATCTTTTAATGTTTTGGTTATGATAGAAACACAATCTAACAGTTGTTCTTCTGTCATGACCAGTGGTGGTGCAAATCGAATGATATTACCATGAGTTGGTTTGGCCAACAAGCCGTTGTCCCGAAGTTTTAAACAAATATCCCAGGCAGTGTT
>JABDLA010000142.1 GCA_013001965.1 Flavobacteriaceae bacterium
GTATCTTCAATGGTGAAGGTCACTTCCTTGGTTATTTCATTACCACAGCCATCTGATAGGGTAAAGATCACGGTTTCAGATCCTGTGCCTCCACAAAGGGCGCTCAGGCCTCCCGAATTATTCGACATGGAGGCTGAGCCACAGCCTACGGTGCCTGAAAAACTTGCCAGCCAGTCGGAATATGCGCCTCCGGGATCTGAAGTGCCATCGCATTCAACAGTCATATCGGTTGGTTCGTTGGTCCATACGGGCACATCAAAACGCAGTCGGCGTACGGTTCCGTTAAAAATATTGGTATAATATACTAGCCCATCTAAAGGGTTTTGGATCATATGTACAATTCCCGAACCATAATTTTCCACTGCAAAAGCAGAGACGTCACTGATCCAATTCAATGTCCCATCGGTAAGTGTTGCCACATTAATAAAGTTTTTCTGATAATCGGAAAAGAAATATTTTCCCCTCATGCTGCTTCCAAGGGCATCACCCTGAATAAGAACACCTCCTGTTGTTGCATTACCGTCAAAATTAATACCGCTTGTGGGTGAACCCGTATCCCCAATTTTAGGATTGGTTGCTGTTGTTCCCGAAAACCAGGGCACCCTGGCTTCGTTCGCATTTCCATGCCTATAGGCCACTTCGGGGCGTTCATGAACAAATCGTCTTAATGTTGGATCCGGATCGTCCACAAAGGAGGTGGGTTGAATGCAATTATCTTCAAACAATTCATTGTTTTCGTCGGCATTGGTTGTGTTCGCATTTTGGTAACCACTATGTTCAGTCAGGCCTTCAAATAGTGGCCAGCCGGCGTTCAGTCCGGGTTTATCAAAAATATGCAGGTCTTCCCAGATATACATGCCTACATCGGCTACGTGAATCGTACCGGGATCACCGTCGGCCGGATTTGTACTTCCGCTATCGGGATCTAATGACATTCTAAATGGATTTCGTAAACCCATGGCCCACATTCTTGATTTTGGTGATCTTGGATCACCGGTTTCATAATAGGGGTTCGAAGGAATACCGTCGCCCGTGTCCGGGTCGAGCCTTAGCACCTTTCCACATAAAGAGGTGATCATCTGGCTTCTAAACGCACCTACATTTTCAGCAGGCCGAATAATGCCATCATTAAGTGCCTGTTGATAATAGGTGTGACTAATACTACCTGCATCGATAGTTTCATAGCTGGCATTGTCACCGGTAGTTACTAATAAGGTGCCATCAGTTCCAAATAAAATTGAACCGCCAGCATGTGATTCATGTAGAAGTGCCACTCCGGTTTCCTTGGTCTCGCCTAACAGAATCGTTCTGCTGCCATAATTTGTTAATAAAGGTGAACTCCCTATATTTAATTGATATCGGGTAAGGCGTCCTATGGTCGCCTCATAGTAGTCATTATCATTCGGGTCATAATTTGCCGTACCAAAATCAATAAGATGCTCCCGATCGACTATATAATATATATAGATCAAACCATTGGAATTAAAGTCCGGATCCAGAGCCAGGCTCATGAGTCCAAAATCCCGCCAGTTACCAACCTCATCTGCGATATCCAAAACCGGTTGCGCCTGTACGACATAGGTCGATCCATTCCAATTCGCCACAAAAATACGACCTGCCTTAGTCCATATAAACATCTGGGTTCCCGCATCATTGAAAATCGTTCCCATAAAAGTTTCACCGGAATAGGCACTGGGCCAGTTTGACGAATTCGATCGGTCGATCATCAGATCATCACAAAATCCTTCAGGTATGTCGTTACCGCAGTACGGACTTCCAATTTGAGCCCTTGAACTGGCTATAAAAAGGGTAAGTGCCAAAAAAGTAAATAGATGTAGCTGTTTGACTTTAAAATAGTTACGCATAATCGATACTTTAATCAGATTTAAAGGATGTGATTTTGCTATTAACCATTTAAATGTGTTATAAATATATGTGAAAATGCCGATTTAAGGCGAATTTTTCGATTAATTGAATGAAATGTAACTTTAAATGTTCGTGGAGGTATTATTTTTCCGATGTATTCATACCATTGAATTTTAGCATAATAGGATAGCGTGGATCTTTTTAAACTTCATCGAATTATATAAAAAAAAAGAGCAGCTCTTGAGCTGCTCTTAATATGAATTCAATTTAATTATATTATAAGAGTGTCGTCGGACAAACATATTCAGTCATCGGTGCTTCCGTTTCTTTGATATCGTTAAATCCACCTCTTACATCAGTCACCTTTTTGACGCCATTGGCTTGAAAGATAGAAGCAGCTACTAATGAACGATAACCGCTCTGGCAGTGTAAGAAATATTCCTTATCCGGATCAATTTCAGAAAAATTATCGTGAATAAAATCCAAGGGGAAATTATCAACGCCTTCAACATGCTCCGATTGATATTCAGACTCTCGTCTTACATCCAATGGTTCTTCCATGGTACCATCGGAAAGTCTTTCAGCGAATCTATGCGCAGATATCGATCCGATCTTATCCACTTCAAATCCGTGAGCGAGCCAATCTTTTATGCCTCCATTCAGGTAGCCTAAAGTATTGTCATAACCTACTCTTGAAAAACGGGTCACTATCTCATTGACACGTAATTCATCATCGGCAATGAATATAATTTTTTGATCGATATCTTTTACCAAAGTACCTACCCATGGGGCGAAGGTACCATCAATTCCAATATACCATGCACCGGGAACAGTACCTTCTTCTGTGTACGATTCTTTGGAACGCGTATCGATGACCATAACGTCATTTCTTTCACTCAACTCTTTAAAGGTTATGGGATCCAGTGGTGTTGTCCCTTTATGAAGGATCTCATCAATACTGGTATTCACCTCCTTGTTCATTCGTACATTATCGGCGAAGTACGCTGGCGGCTGTTTTAAACCTGTTGTGACTTCTTCGATAAATTCTTCCTTGGTCATATCAGCTCGAAGCGCATAATTGGTTTTCTTCTGGTTTCCAAGTGTATCAAAGGTTTCTGAGCTCATATTCTTTCCGCAGGCCGACCCCGCACCATGTGCCGGATAAACAATGATATCATCCGGTAAGGTCATTATTTTATTACGCAATGAATCGAATAAATGTCCCGCAAGATCGTCTTGTGTGATGCTTCCCGATTTAACCGCAAGGTCAGGTCTACCCACATCGCCAATAAAAAGACAGTCACCGGTAAATACATATGGTGTTTTTCCCTGGTCGTCAATCAACAAATATGAAGAAGATTCCATGGTGTGACCAGGCGTATGCAGTAATTTTAATGTAACATCTCCAATTTTAAATTCTTCGTTATCCTTTCCTGAATGGAAATCAAAACTTGTTTCAGCATTTGGGCCATATACTATTGTGGCACCTGTTTTCTTTGCAAGATCCACATGCCCGGAAACAAAATCGGCATGAAAATGCGTTAAGAAAATATATTTAATCTTAGCTTTATCAGCTTCCGCCATTCTTATATATGGTTCGGTTTCCCGAAGAGGATCAATGATAGCAGCCTCGCCATTAGACTCAATATAATAGGCCATTTCAGCAAGACATCCTGTAAATAATTGTTCAACTTTCATAGTTTTAATTTATTGATTAAGAATTATATAGCTGTAAATTTACACAAAGTTAAGTCGAAAAATTGTAACTATGGTTACATTATGAAGAATTTAAAACTACTTATTGAACTGATTTGAGTATGATTTAAGGTCACTTTTGTCATTACCTCCGGATTCAAAATAATCTATAGCGTCTTGAATACTCATAAAGAAATGCGCTTCACCGATCTTGTTTGTAAATCCCGATCGTTCCATCAAATCTCGAACAGGTCCTTTTATTCCAGTGAAGTAAGTATTTATGCCCCGTGATTTAAAATCTTGTACTATTTCTTCAAGCGCATGAATAGCGGTACTATCAATGTTGTTAATACTTTCGCCATCTATAACCAGCAATTTTAACCGCTCTTTCTTAAGTTTCTCATATTCATACAACTTGTCAACGAAGAAATCAGAATTGGCAAAAAATAGCTGTGCGTCAAAACGATAAATCAATATTTCTTCATTTAATTCCAGATTATCAAATCGTTCAATATTCCTGTAAAAACGGGTGTTTGGTACTTTTGCTAAACGCGCAGTATGTGGCCTTGTGGTTTTAAACAGCACCATGGCCAAGGACAAAATCACACCAATAGCAATTCCTATTTCAATACCCAAGGCGAGCGTTGAAATGAACGTTATGATCAACATCCAGAAATCGGTAATATTGCTTTTAAATAGATGGATGGCCTCTTTATAATCAATTAATCCAAAAACAGCCACCATAATAACCGAAGCAAGAATGGTTTTTGGAAGGTTATAAAAATAGGGGGTTAAGAACAATAAGGTTAGAATGATCAAAATTGCACTGATAATTCCGGATAGTGCGGTTTTTGCTCCGGCCTGATCATTGACAGCGGTTCTGGAAAAACCGCCGGTTGTTGGATAAGATTGGAAGAATGAACCTGTAATATTTGCTAATCCCAAGGCGACCAATTCCTGGTTTGGCTGTACCTTATAATTGCGGTGTTTAACTTGAATGGCCTTAGCAACCGCGATGCTTTCCATGAAACTAATCAGTGCAATGGTCAAAGCCATTGGCATTAATAATTGCACTATTTCCATATTGATGGTTACACTTTTAAAATAAGGTAGAGTATCAGGAATATCCTTAACAATATTTACTGCATTGTTACCTTCCCCTAAATTAAAAATTGAAACGGCAGCAATACCGAATATCACGGCTAGTAACTGACCTGGGACTGATTTGTGTATTCGTCTGGACAACACAATTATCAGGATTCCAATGATTCCAATTATTAAGGTCGTCCAATTGATCTCACCTATTTTATTAAAAGCTTGTAAAATAATTTCATGAACATAATGACCACTAGACAAGTCAACTCCCAAAAGGTGCTTTAATTGACTGAATCCTATTATGAGTGCCGCTGCAGAAGTGAATCCGCTAATGACAGGATGTGAAAGAAAGTTGACCAAGAATCCCAATCGAAACAGTCCTAAGAGAAATTGAATACCGCCAACCAAAAGTGCAAGCAGTATTGCATAAGAAATATATTGTTCTGTAGTCAATCCATCAAAAGCTGCCAATGCGGTCGCCGTTAATAAAGAGACCATAGCTACGGGGCCAATTGCAAGTTGCCTGGATGTTCCAAATAAAGCATAAATCAATAATGGCACAATAGAAGCGTAAAGCCCATATACTGCCGGGAGCCCTGCTATGGAAGCATATGCCATTCCCTGTGGAATCAACATGACACCAACAGTAAGACCGGCATTCATATCGCCCCTAAGCCAGCTCTTATTATATTTGGGCAACCATTCTAAAATTGGGATTGCGGTCTTGTAATTCATACCGTTGTAATGACTGCAAAGATACGGCAAGTCATATTTTTAAATGTAACACATATTACAAAACTTACGGCCATGCTAAACCTTACATTCTTCAAATACTTTTTCTGAGCATGGTTGGTCGATTAATTTATGAATTTCACCAATGGCCGTTTTTTTATCTTTAAAAAATATCTTAGATCCCATCTTATCAATAAAACCTCCCTTTAATATTACATCCTGACTTACCAGTTTTAATCCTGCGAAATAAATTCCTCCTCTATTTCTTTGCCACTTCAGAATTTCATTTGTCAGCCATTCTGCTGCAGCAAGGTCAATAAAATTGATCCCATCGGCCGCGATTAGAACATGCTTAATTTGATTCTTATCGTAAAGGTAGGACAGATAATTTGAAATTTTTTCGATAGAACCAAAGTACAACGAGCCATCAATCCTAACGATCTTCAAATTTGAGCATTCTATAGATGACTCATCTCTGATGCGGTTTATTAATCTTTTGTTTTTATCGAGAGCCAAAACCGCGATATTCGGTTTCGAGGTACGTTCCATATAAAAGAAAAAGGAAGCCAGTATTCCAGCTAGAAGTGCAAACTCCAGGTCAAAGAAAAGGGTTCCAAAAAATGTGATACCTAGTACGATCAATTCACGACCACTACTTTTATACACCTGCTTGATGTGATGAAAATCAATGAGGTTATAACCAACGAGAACAATAATTCCTCCCATTGCTGCCTTAGGTAAAAATGATGCATATTGAGCAAAAGCCAGTAAGACGACCATAAGAAATATTGAAGCGAATACTGCCGACATTGGTGTTCGTGCACCTGCCTGGTGATTAACTCCCGAACGGGTAAAAGAGCCCGATCCCGCATAGCTCGAGAAAAAACTGGCAATCATATTTGACAGTCCTTGACCAATAAATTCCTGATTTCCATCGATTCGTTGATGAGTATGTAAAGCAATAGAGCGCCCAATTGCCACGGCTTCAATAAGCCCTAGCAAAGCCAAAACCATTGCACCGGAACTCAAAAGCTGGATGTTGTTTACTGAAAGGTCAGGTACTCGAAATGGAGGTAAATTCGACGGTAATTTTCCTACTGTTTCAATACCTGAAGTCTCACCACCGAGTAACAAAGCCAAAACGCTGCCCAGCACCATAGCAATAAGCATATAATATCGCGATAATACCTTTACAAATCGTTTTATAAGTAAGGCAATAAGAAAAGTCCCCAAAGCCACCATTAATATATTCCAGTTAGTCTCGCTAATATTGGAAAAAATATAGGACACAATTTCGAATATAGAACTCCCTTGTGGTATATCCATTCCGAAAACATGTTTCAATTGTTTAAAGGCGATCAATATACCTGCACCTGCTGTAAAGCCTATGATGACCGAGTGTGATACAAAATTTACGAGTTTCCCCATTCTTAATAAACCCATAACAAACTGAAAAAATCCAGCTAGAAATGTAAGCACCAAGGCCAGTGAAATAAATCCTTCAAGATCCGTTTCAGGATTGATAAACTTTATCAATGTTGTATAGACCACGATCGAAATTGCTGTCGTTGGACCTGAGATCAGGTGATAAGAGGATCCGAAAAGAGCTGCAACAATGGGGGTAATCATGGCTGTGTAGAAGCCATAAATGGGCGGCAAACCGGCTATCATGGCAAACGCTACTGCTTGCGGAATTACTATGATCGTTCCGGTGATCCCTGCTATTAAGTCATCCTTTAGGGTGTGCTTTGCCCAGGGTAACCAGACCAGAAAAGGAAATACTTTCTTAAGCATTTTTTAAAACAATATCTTATAGAGGTTCGAAAATTAACTAAAAAGGATTCCCGCCAGTGCGGGAAGTCATCAAGTTTTACTTTTCGTTATTACTATCGAAATAGTAGGTAGACTCGTCCGGTTTAAATGCTCTTTTAAACCATAACGGTCGTCGTTCACCATTAGGCCCGGGAGCCGGTCGTGTCATTGCCAGCCATTCCTTATAAATTTCGTGAGATTTGTTTGTATCAACAAAAATGTCCCCGTATTTGTCATCGGCTGTCGGTTTTTCA